>DATIPL010000841.1:0-2810 GCA_035471965.1 Gammaproteobacteria bacterium | reverse complement strand
GTAAGGAAGATGACATCCTTTCGTGGTCCTCGCGCCGCGCCGGGCGCCTGCGTCCGGGGCCCCTTGAAACCGTGCACGTCAGCCCTATATGCCTCGATCAAAGCTTATCGGGCGAACGCGGGGCCGTGATCGTGGCGATCGAGCCGGGCCGACCCGTGTTCAGGTCGTGAGTTGTCGCTGAAGGCGTCAGGAGGTGACGGCGATGCCTTCAAAGGATTACTACGTCATTCTCGGTATTTCTCCGCAGGAGTCCCAGAGCGGGGTGAGGAGCGCATGGCGGGACCTCGCGCGGCGCTACCATCCGGACCGGGCGGGACATGAATCGACGCGCCAGTTCCAGGAGGTCTCGGAGGCGTACAACGTTCTCGGTGATCCCCAACGGCGGGCCGCCTACGACCGCGGCCGCAGACGCGCGTTCGAACAGCCGGTCGGCCGCGGTTCGGGCGCCGGAGCAGGTTTCGGCGTGGAGCCGCTTGATCCCGGACCGGCGTATGCGCCGCGTACCCGCACTGAACCGGGTATCGGAGGCCGGCTTTCGATCCTGGACGACTTCATCGCCCCGAGTTCGGCGTTCGACGAGGTCTTCGAACGCTTCCGGAGAAACTTGAACGATGAGTGGCCGGCGAAATCCGGACGACTGGATGCGCTCAATCTCGGGCTGCATCTCTCCGCCGAAGAAGCGTGGCGGGGCGGCACGGTTGAGCTTGGCGTGCCGATATTCTTTCCCTGTCCCGACTGCCACGGCACGGGACGTGTGGGATTCTTCTACGCCTGTGCCGGTTGTCACGAGACGGGCGCGGTCATGCGGGAGGAGCCGGTGCGGCTTCGGATCCCCGCAGGGGTCACGGACGGAACGCTTTTCGAGATCCCTCTGACAGGGCTCGGGATCCGGAATTTCTACCTGCGGGTGCTGATCAGGGTGGCGGACTGATCGATTCCGCAGAAGCGCAGCCCGCGGCGGAGACTGCGCCACCCGCGAGGGATATTCTCTGCGCCGGCGATCGGCTACTTGTCGAGCTTGGTGAACTTGGAACCTTCCAGCGTCAAGTTGTACATCAGCCCCTTGTTGCTGAATACAAAACCGACGATGGGATCCTTGATGTTCTCGGTGTCGATGGCGCCCCCTGCGCCGAGCTTGACGAGGGCGACGGAGCCGTCCACCCCGGCCTTCCATCCCGCGCTGTTACGGAAATCGTTCAACGCCTTCTGATCCAGAAACACCAGTATCACTGTCCGCGACTGCGCGCCGAGCTGCAACCCGATAGAGGCCGCGACGGTGCTGTAGTAGTCGACCGTCTTGCCGTCGATGCGCAGCGCTCCCTCGCCGTACTCGCCGCCGATGCCGAAGCCGGCCTTGATCACGCTGGGAAAGACCAGCACGCCCTCGGCGCTCTCCAGAAAGCGTTTGCCGCCGCCGACTTCTTTCTCGAATCGCTCCAGCGCCACGTCGACCTTGACGTCAATCTCCCTGGCGGACGCCGACCGGGCGTCGGTGGTGGCGGCGAGATTAATTCCGACGATGAGGAAAAGAAGTAATGGACTGCGTAGAGTCGGTCGAAGAAACACGGCGCATGCTCCAGCGTGATGAACGAGCCGAATGACGGCAGGCGGTTACTATAGCCCCGCGGACGCGGCGGGACAATCATGCGTTCGTCGCACCCCGATTTTCCGGTTCCTCCGGGCATCGCGGTTTGCCCGGGGGAATCTGCCCGGGGATAATCAAGACCTTGTTGTCGCGGACTCCTCCATGACCCTGTCGCTGGACCTCGCCTCGCGCATTCTCGATGTCGACCTCTCCCGGGCCGAGCCGGAGGCGCTCGCGGCCGCCCGCACCGCCATCACCGATACCCTGGCGGTCATGCTGCTGGGGGCGTCCGACGATGCCACGCGGATTCTCCTGCAAACTCCCGGCATCGCGGACGGTGGCGGGCCCTGCGTGGTCGCCGGCACGCCGTTGAAACGGGCTCCGCTGGATGCGACTCTGCTGAACGGCGTTGCCGCCCACGCGCATGATTTCGACGACTTCACCCAGGAATTCGGCGGCCACCCTTCGGTCCCCGTGCTGCCTCCGCTTCTGGCGCTGGCGGACAGCCGCGAAGTGAGCGGACGCGATTTGCTGCGCGCCTTCATTGTCGGCGTGGAGGCGGAGACGCGGATCGCGCTCGGCGTTCATTTTCACCATTACGAAAAGGGCTGGCATCCGACTTCGACGCTGGGCGTGTTCGGCGCCGCCGCGGCCTGCGCCTTCCTCATGGGCCTGAACGCCAGGCAGACCGCCACCGCGCTGTGCATCGCCGCTTCGCTCTCGTGCGGAATCAAGGCCAATTTCGGCACCATGAGCAAGCCGCTTCACGTCGGCCACTGCGCGCGCAACGGCCTGTTCGCCGCGCTGCTTGCCGAGGGCGGATTCAGCGCCAACCTTGCCGCCTTCGAGGCGCCCCAGGGCTTTCTCAACGTGTTCAACGGTCCCGGGCGCTACGACGTGGATCGGATGCTCGGGAGCTGGTTCGATCCGCCGCTCATCGTGGAGCCGGGGAACAGCATCAAGCAGTTTCCCTGCTGCGGCAGCACCCACCCGGCCATCTACGTGGCGCAGGATCTGAGGCGCGATCACGCGTTCGACACCGGCGACATCAGCGAAATCGAGATCCGCACCCATCCCCTGCGCCTGCCCCACACGGACAACCCGAAGCCCGAGAGTCCGCTTCAGGCGAAGTTCAGCATCCAGTATTGCGTCGCCCGCGCGCTTCACTCGGGCAACGTTTCACTGTCGGATTTCGCCCAAGAGCGGATCGGCGATCCGGAAGTAC
>DATIPL010000840.1:0-2870 GCA_035471965.1 Gammaproteobacteria bacterium | reverse complement strand
CTGCACGCAGAGCGCCAGCAATCCGCCCGGATAGACGCCGAGCGCAAGAATCGCCAGGGCGTTGGTGCTCATCATCACGCGCATTTCCGACGACGAGGCAACCGGCAAAGGTTCCTCCGGCTTCTCGAAGTACATCAGGCGAACGACTCGCAGATAATAGAAAAGACCGATGATGGCGAAGGCGACGCCTACCACCGCAAGCCAGGTGGAGCCGGCGGCGATGACTTCCCGCAGCACCGACCACTTGGCCCAGAACCCGACGAACGGCGGCACGCCCGCCATGGACAGCATCAGGATCAGCATCAGAAACGCAAACCACGGATTGCGATCGTTCAATCCCTTGAAGTCATCCAGCCGATCCGCCTCGAAGCCCGCTCTCCCGAGCCAGATGATCATGCCGAAACCGCCCATGGACATGAGCGCATAGGTGATGATGTAGAACATGGAGGCTGCGTAGCCCGAGGCGCTGCCGGCGATGATGCCGAGAAACAGAAAACCCACGTGGGCGATGGTCGAATACGCCAGCATGCGCTTCAGATTGCTCTGGGCGATGGCAACGATGTTGCCGATTCCCATGGACAGCACCGCAAGAATGGCGAGCATGCTGGTCCAATCCTCCTGCAGACCCGGCAGCCCGTCGACCAGCAGGCGCACGAGCATGCCGAAAGCGGCCATCTTCGGCGCCGAGCTGATGAACAAGGTCACCGGCGTCGGGGCGCCCTCGTATACGTCCGGTACCCACATGTGGAACGGAACCGCACCCAGCTTGAAGGCGATGCCCACCAGCACGAAAACCAGACCCAGCACGAGGATAATGCTGTTTCCCTGCTGGCCGGCGACGACGCCGCGGATCGCGCTCAGATCGAGCGTACCGGTGACGCCGTAGATGAGCGACATCCCGTATAGCAACATGCCCGAGGCCAGCGCTCCCAGGACAAAATATTTCATCGCCGCCTCGGAGCCGCTGATGGAATCGCGGTTGAGCGCAACCATCGCGTACAGGCAAAGGGAAAGCAGCTCGAGCCCCAGGTAGACGGTGAGCATGCTGTGGGCGGAAACCAGTACCATCATTCCCAGCACCGCGAACAATCCTAGCACGAAGTACTCGCCTTTGAGCATATTGCGCTCGAGCAGGTAGGCACGCATGTAAAAGAAGGCGAAGTAAGTAACCAGAAGGATGAATATTTTCAACACCGCGCTCATGGCGTCGCTGACGAATGCGCCGTAAAAGGTCACTTGCGGCGCCGAGGGATAAAGGGCGATGCATAAGACCGCGGCACCGATAAGCGTCGCCTGGGAAAGATGATAGGTAAACGGCCGATAGCGCTCGGGCAGGTAGACATCCAGCGCCAGGATCAGACAGGACACTCCAAGAACGAAAATCTCCGGCGCGGCAGGCATGAATTCGGGTGCTACGAAATCCATCGACGCTATCCAGATGTCAAAGTTTCGAGCGCGAGATATGTTCGAGCAGGTTTTCCACTGTCGGCCCCATCACCTCCAGCAACGGCGCCGGCCACAGGCCGAACAGCAGCACCATCAGCGCGAGGGAAGCAAGCACGATGAACTCCCTGCGGTTTACGTCGGTCAAAGAACGCACGCCGTCGTTGGCGATTTCGCCGTAGACCACGCGCTTGTACATCCACAGGGTGTAAGCTGCGCCGAGAATCAGGGTGAGGGCGGCGAGAAAGGCGATCCAGAAGCTGGCTTTGAAGCTGCTCAAGATCACCATGAACTCGCCCACGAACCCGGAAGTGCCCGGAAGCCCGGAGTTCGCAAGCGCAAACAGCATCATGAATGAGGCGAACACCGGCATGGTGTTCACCACTCCGCCATAGTCGGCAATCTGACGGCTGTGCAGTCGGTCGTACATGACCCCGACGCATAGAAACAGCGCGCCCGATATGAAGCCGTGGGACACCATCTGCACCATTCCGCCCTGAACGCCCAGTGCCGCGCCGTCGACGTCTCCTGCGTTGAGAATACTGAAGGCGACGAAAAAGCCCAGCGTTACGAAGCCCATGTGGGACACGGATGAGTAGGCGATCAGCTTCTTCATGTCCGGTTGCACGATGGCGACAAAGCCGATGTAGACGATGGCGATCAGGGAGAGCCCGATCATGAACCAGTCCAGCGCGCTGCTGGCGTCCGGGGTGATGGGCAGACTGAAGCGGACAAAACCATATCCGCCCAGCTTCAGCATGATGGCGGCCAGGATCACCGAGCCGCCGGTGGGCGCCTCCACGTGGGCGTCCGGGAGCCAGGTGTGCACCGGCCACATGGGCACCTTGACCGCGAATGCCACCAGGAAAGCAAGGAAAACCAGGATCTGGGCGGTTAATCCCAGGCGCACGTGGTGCATATCCAGAATGGCGAACGAGCCCGCCTGCGAGTAGAGGTATAGAAGCGCCACCAGCATGAACACCGAGCCAAAAAAGGTGTAGAGAAAAAACTTGATGGTGGCGTAAATCCGCTGCGGCCCGCCCCAGATGCCGATGATTAAGAACATCGGGATCAGTTGCGCCTCCCAGAAAACATAGAACAGTATCGCGTCCAAAGACGAGAAGGCGCCGACCATGAAGCCTTCTTGAATCAGAAAGGCCGCCATATATTGAGCGGTCTTGTACTGAATCACCTCCCAGCCCGCCAGCACCACCAGAACCGTAGTGAATGTCGTGAGGAGTATGAGCGGCAGGGAGAAACCGTCAATGCCTAAGTGATAGTTGATATTGAATACTTCGATCCACGACGCGAGCTCGATGAATTGCATCTCGTGCGTGGTGGTGTCGAAGCCGGCGTAGAGCGGGATGGAAAGCAAAAAGGTGGCAAGGGACACCACCAGGGCGATGGCCCGCGCGGTTGGTGCGTTC
>DATIPL010000839.1:0-5655 GCA_035471965.1 Gammaproteobacteria bacterium | reverse complement strand
TATCAATGAGAAGGTGGCTTCGCTCCGGCGCTTCTTGCCTAAAGTCCCACGCGGTCCCTCCGCCTGGACTCGAGGCGGAGGGAACCCGCGTTACGAGGGCACATGTTTCGCAATAATGGGCAGGCTATTGGCAACTGAGGCGGCAGATATACGATGGCAACGAAGCGCAAAGCGGTGAAGAAAAAGGCGAAGGGCACCACCACTGTGGCAGAGAGCGCGCGCTATACGCTGGGCCAGAGCCGCCTCTTCACCCCCGAGGTCATCAACGACATCCACATCAAGTCGGAGCTCGGCCGCTACCGCATGCGCGGCTTTTCCATCTTCAAGAAGATCCCCACGTGGGACGACCTCACGTTCCTGCCCGGCACCCTGACCCGATTCGTCATCGAGGGCTACCGGGAAAAGTGCGAGACCAGAACGGTGCTCGGCCCCCGCGCCAGGCGCCCGCTGGAGCTCGACATCCCCGTCTACATCACCGGCATGAGCTTCGGCGCTCTGAGCTACGAAGCCAAGACCGCGCTCGCCCGCGGCGCCACCATGGCCGGATCCGCGACCTGCTCCGGCGAAGGCGGCATGATCCCGGACGAGCGCCGCTATTCCGAGAAGTGGTACTACCAGTGCATCCAGTCCCGTTACGGCTTCAATCCGCATCATCTGCTGCTCGCCGACGGCTGCGAGTTTTTCATCGGCCAGGGTTGCAAGGTGGGACTGGGTGGACATCTGATGGGGCAGAAGGTCACCGACCAGGTGGCGGAGATGCGATCGCTGCCCGCCGGCATCGACCAGCGATCCCCTGCGCGCCACCCCGACTGGCTCGGCCCCGACGACCTCGCCTTGAAGATCCAGGAGATCCGCGAGGCCACCGACTGGCAGATCCCGATCCAGCTCAAGCTGGGCGCGGCGCGCGTCTACGACGACGTGCGCATGGCCTGCAAGTGCGACCCGGACTGCATCTACATGGACGGCATGGAGGGCAGCACCGGCGCCGGCCCGCATCTCGCCACCGAGGAAACCGGCGTGCCGGGCATCGCCGCCATCCGCCAGGCGCGGCGGGCCATCGAGGACGTGGGCAAGTCCGGCGAGATCTCGCTCATTTACGCCGGCGGCATCCGCAACGGCGGCGACGTGGCCAAAGCATTGGCCTTGGGCGCCGACGCGGTCGCCATCGGCCACTCCTCGCTGATGGCTCTGAACTGCAACAAGGCCATACCGGAAGCGGACTTCGAAAGCGAGATCGGCGTGCCGGCCGGCTACTGCTACCATTGCCACACCGGCCGCTGCCCGGTGGGCGTGGCCACCCAGGACCCGGAGCTGCGAAAACGCCTGGACCCGGACGCCGCCGCCGAGCGCGTTTACAACTTCCTCCATACGCTCACCATCGAGGCGCAGATGATGGCCAGAGCCTGCGGCAAGACCAACGTGCACTCGCTCGAGCCGGAAGATCTGGCCGCGCTCACCATGGAGGCGTCCGCCATGGCGGCGGTGCCGCTGGCGGGAACCCAGGTCACCGTCGGTTATCCGGAAATGAAAAGATTTTAATCGCGGAAAAAAATCGGGCCGGAATAGGAAAGAGATACGCTAGGAAAAGCATGCGGAATTCACTAAAAACGAGCCAAAATCGACCCGGATTCCAAAAAAATGACCCTGCGGAGAACTTTTCTGGGAATGCAAAACAATTTCGAACGAAGCAAACGCATCCGGCGCGTTAACAATTTCCGCCTGTCGGAAGTTCAAGGGATGAATCTGATTACTTAATCACATAGTTGCCGTTCACCCGGATGCGGAAAATGTTCAGACACAAGTGTGAACCGATTGGCACTGAGTACAGGAAATTAATGTACGGCCCGATGCGCACCGTCTCGAATGTGCAAGGCGCGAAGCGCGCCGTGGGGTTTTGTTGAACCGGGCAGATGGTTTACATCGTAAACCGGGGACATGGTTTACGCCTGGCCGCCGGGAATGACGGCGAAGGGACTTTTTGCCACCCCGGGTCGAGCGAGGACCCGGTAAACGCAAGAGTGATGAGAATGGCGCCGGGAAAAGGAAACGAATCGGAGACACCGCTTGCAAAATGAAGCGCATTCGCCATCCCCCGCGAAAGCGGGGATCCGGTTGAGAAACACTTCATTGAAGGAAACCTTGAAGATCGGGTAACAGAAATGAGTCAGGCACCGAAATGAGCAGGCAATCCCAAGACTCGCAGCGATTCCAGGATTCCCGCGGCGAGGAGATCGGCCAGCACATCGGCTACCGTTACGACATCAACCTGCTGCCGGATTACTCCAAGCTCACGCCTTTCCTGAAGCAATACATGGAGTTCATGGGCTGGGACGATCTGAACTGGCTCGAAGACGTGCACATGGGCTACGAGGAAGGCCGCCCCGCGGTATTCGATCGCAACATCAACGGCTGGGTCACCATCCCCAAAAGCATGAAGCTGCCCGAGGACCAGCAGGAGCGGGACATGCTCGCGCGCGAGCTGCTGGTCAAGTTCCAGATGTCCCCGAACCATCCGTTGGTCGAGCTGAAAAAAGCCTACGCCAAGTTCTAGATGTAAAAACGGGCTCCAAAACCGGACTATCTCACTCTGACCCCGTTTTTCCAAAAGCCGATGCCGGTACACTAGACGCCATCTGAAAGCGTCGGGCGGAACCCGGCGCCGGCGGGCGGTCCGAGTCCGCCCGAAAAGGCCTTGGAAGAACAATCGACTTCAAGGAGATTCGAACAATGAGAGCCATTCTCAAAACCCTCGCAATCGGACTGGTCGCGGCCGTGGCCGCGGTCGCCGTTCAGGCCGCGGAGTCCATCAAGATCGGTTTCAACGCGCCGCTCACCGGCTTCGCCGCCGCCGACGGCAACTCGGCGCGCATCGGCGCCGAGCTCGCGGTGGAGCAGATCAACGCCGCCGGCGGCATCCGCGGCAAGATGCTGGAGCTGGTGGTCTACGACGACCAGGCTTCGCCCAAGGAGTCCGTGCCCATCGCCCAGAAGCTGATCGAGAAAGATCGGGTCAAGGTCGGGATCTCGGGCAGCTATTCCGGCGCAACGCGCGCCGCCGCCGGCGTCTACCAGTCCGCCGGCGTGCCCTACATCTCGGCCTACGCGGTGCACCCGGACATCACCCGCGCCGGTGACTATGTCTTCCGCACCAGCTTCGTCGGCGAAGTCCAGGGGCGCGCCGGCGCCAAGCTCATCGGCGACATTCTCGGCAAGAAGAAAGTCACCATGATCACGCTCAACAACGACTTCGGCCAGTCGCTGGCGTCGGGTTTTCGCGACGCCGCGAAGAAATACGGCGTCGAAGTCGTGAACGAGTACGACTACTCCATCAAGGATCGCCAGTTCGGCCCCATCGTCACCAAGGTGAAGTCGGACAATCCCGAGGCGATCTACGCCTCGGGCTATTTCTTCACCGCCGGACCCCTGGTGGCGCAGCTCCGCTCCGCCGGCATCGACGCGCCGGTCATCGGGCAGGAAGGCTACGACTCGGAGAAGTTCATCGAAATCGCGGGGCCTGCTGCCGAGGGCGTCATTATCACCACCTCGCTGGACCGTGACTCCGACTCGGCCGAAGCCCGCGAATTCATCACGGCGTTCGAGAAGAAGGCGGGCTTCAAGGCCGACATGGTGGCGGCATCCGCCCACACCGCGGTGAAGGTCGCGGCCGAAGCCTTGCGCAAGGCCGGAGACGAGGATCCCGCCGCCATCCGCGACGCCATCGCCAGCACCACGGGAAAAGCCTCCACCGGCACCATCTCGTTCAACGAGCTGGGCGAGGTGCGCAAGGACGTGCAGGTGCAGACGGTCAAAGGCGGCGCCTGGCACCGACACTCCGTGATCAGCGATCCGGTGCTGCTGGCGCCGCCGGAAAAGTGATCGGAGTCGGCCCGTTTCGCAAACGCAAACCCCGGGAACGCATCGCCGTTCCCGGAGTCGGCGGAAAAAACGCGCGCTGCACGCGCCGCGGGGAGGTAGTCAGGCCGATGACGATTGCGACCGTTTCACGTCGTCGCAAGACGGTTTGAGCGTCGCACCGCGGGCGCTGTTCGGACCGCGGGCCGGATGAAGGGGGTGTCAGTCGCTATGGCGGGATCCGGGGAACCGTGCACGCTCCCGGGGCTCCGGCCCGGACTCTTTTGTGCCGCGGCGTTACTCTTAGCGGGATGTCAGACGACCGAGAACGTCGAGCAATCCATGGCAGAGGTCAAGCGGGCGTGGAGATATGGACAGCACCGACTTCCCCGCAGCGCGCTCAAAGACGGACAGTTCTACGCCCTGGAAGAGATCCGCAAGCATCCGGACACCTGGCAATCGGTGGTCGCGGAATCGAAGCTCGAGCCGGGTACGCGCCTTCCCGCGGTCATCTACCTTCACGGCTGCGCCGGCAACACGGCTGGAGAGGCATGGGCACGCACGTTCAGCCGGCTGGGCTACGCCTTTTTCGCTCCCAACAGTCTGGCGCGACCTCGCCGCTCGTCATGCGGAACCGGCCACACAAGGATGGTCACGGATCGCATCCCCATGCGTACAGAGGAAGCGCTTTTTGCGCTGCAGGAATTGCGTAAAGCCGAGTGGATCGATCAGAAGCGGATCGTGCTGATGGGCTCGAGCGAAGGCGCGCAGGCGGCGAGCGTTTATCGTGGGGAAGCGTTCGCGGCCATCATCCTGTCCGCCACGGACTGCCGCTTTTCCGGCGGGGCACCGAAGGCGCCGCGGGGCATTCCCGTGTTGAACATGGTCGGCGAGAACGATCGCCTGGGCGGCGGCTCGGGCTGCCGGATTTCCGCCAGAAAAGAACCCGGGTCGAAGCGGGCAGTGATCAAAGGCGCGGGCCATAAGCTGGCCTCTTTTCCCGAAGCTCAGAAGGAGGTCGAGCGTTTCCTCGATCAATGCTGCGCGGCGTCCGAGTGAGGAAGCGACGGATATCGACAGACGCCGCTCGATTGCGGTCCGCTTCTGCGCAGTGACGTCATGCGGCGTCGCGAGCGCCGTTTCGAGTTTCGTGACGCGCATCAGCGGCCGCTCCCTTCAGCCGGCGGGGCAATAAGTCCATGCTTCTATTCGAGCTCTTCGTCCAGGGACTGGTGCAGGGAAGCATCTACGCCCTGATCGCGGTGGGGCTCACCCTGGTCTACGGTCTGCTGCGCATCCTGCACGTGGCCCACGCCGGGCTTTACACCCTGGGCGGTTATATCGGCGTTCTGGTCACCAACGCCACCGGCAGCCTCGGCCTGTCGCTGCTGGTGGCGATGGCGCTGGTCGGCCTCGTCGGCATGGGGATCTACAAGCTCTGCTACCAGCCCATTCTGCGTTACCCGCCGTTCGTCGCGCTGATCGCTTCCATCGGCCTGTTCATCGCCATGGAGGAGATCTATCGCCTGGTGTTCGGCCCCTATGGCATCTCCTTCGATCAGCCGCCGCTTCCGGCCTCGGTGGCGTTCTTCGGCATGCATCTGAAGCTCGCCGAGATCATCACCATGGCGGGGGCAGGCGTTTTGATCGGCGCCCTGGCTTTGCTTTCCGCGCGCACCCGTATCGGCGTCGCCTGGCGGGCCACTGTGACGGTGCCCGATATCGCCGAATCCTTCGGCATCGACATCGAGAAAGTGCGCTACCTGAACTTCTTCGTCGGCTCCGCCCTCGCGGCCGCGGCCG
>DATIPL010000838.1:0-5232 GCA_035471965.1 Gammaproteobacteria bacterium | reverse complement strand
CCGCGCGCTCAAATTCGTGCGCTTCGCCACCGAGCACCGCTACCCGCGGGTACCGGTGGAGGAAGCGGCTCTGGCGCTGCTGGATCGCATGAAGCTTCTTCCGTCCAAGGGCGTCGGGAACGCGGACGGCGTCGCGCTGCTGGCCCATTTCCGGCGCATGGATCGAGCGCAGCGGCGGATACGTTTGAACACTGAAGCCGGCGAAGTGGCGTCGCGGGTCGCGGTGGCGCGCTTGTGAGGCAAGGCATTCGGGCACTAAACTCAAGCGGTTATGCGAACCCCGGCGAAATGACCGATTTGAGCCACATCGCCCGGCGTAGAAGCGTTGCCGTCAAGGTCGGTCCCGTGACCGTCGGCGGTGAGGCGCCCATCGTAGTGCAGTCCATGACCAACACCGACACCGCCGACGCCGAGGGGACGGCGGCGCAGGCGGAGGCGCTGTCCCGCGCCGGCTCGGAGCTGGTGCGCATCACCGTGAACACGCCCGAAGCCGCGGCTGCGGTTCCCGAGATCAGGAAGCGCCTGGACGATCTGGGCTGCCGCGTGCCGCTCATCGGCGACTTTCACTACAACGGCCATCGCCTGCTGACGGAATATCCGGACTGCGCCGAGGCGCTGGCCAAGTATCGCATCAATCCCGGCAACGTCGGCTTCGGCAAGAAACGCGACGCCCAGTTCGCCACCATGATCGAAGTGGCCAAGGCGCGCGACAAGCCGGTGCGCATCGGGGTCAACTGGGGCAGCCTGGACCAGTCGCTGCTCACGCGCATGATGGACGAAAACGCGAAGCGCCCCGATCCCCTGGATGCGCGGCAAGTCACCCGCGAGGCGCTGGTGGTTTCCGCCCTCGACAGCGCCGCCGTCGCGGAAGAGATCGGCCTGCCCAGAGACCACATCGTGCTCTCGTGCAAGGTCAGCGGCGTCCAGGATCTGGTGGCGGTCTACTCGGCCCTGGCTGAGCGCACCGACCACGCGCTGCATCTCGGCCTCACCGAGGCGGGCATGGGCTCCAAGGGCATCGTCGCCTCCACCGCCGCGATGTCCATCCTTCTGCAGCAGGGCATCGGCGACACCATTCGCGTTTCGCTCACGCCGGATCCCGGGGGTGATCGCACCCGCGAGGTGGTCGTGGCGCAGGAAATGCTGCAGACCATGGGCCTGCGGTCGTTCACCCCGCTGGTGACCGCGTGTCCCGGATGCGGACGCACCACCAGCACCTTCTTCCAGGAGCTGGCCAACAACATTCAAAGTCATTTGAGGGAAAAGATGCCGGGGTGGCGCGATAGCTACGTGGGGGTGGAGGAGATGTCGGTGGCGGTGATGGGGTGCGTGGTGAACGGCCCGGGCGAGAGCAAGCACGCGAACGTCGGCATCTCGCTGCCCGGAACCGGCGAGTCGCCGGCCGCACCGGTCTTCGTCGACGGGGTGAAGACGGTGACGCTGCGCGGCGAGAACATTGCGAAGGAATTCCAGCGGATCGTCGACGAGTACGTGGAAAAGACGTACGCGAAACGGGAAGCGGCGAAGAATTGATCGTTGATTCGCCGGGACGGCGGATATGTTCGGCACAACAGCGCAGCGTATTGCGCCGGAATTTTCTTCTACCTCTTGCCGACAGGCTTCTTATTCTAGCTCGACCGATTCCTCGATCTCGCTATCCGTCCCTTGTTGTAGAAGACGTGCCTGCCGATTCGCGCCACCGGCTTGATGCCGCGGGCCCAGCTCGGCCGGATGTGGACCGAGTGGTAAAGGGTCGCGCCTTTCAGCACCGGTTCCTTGCGGCCGTAATAAACGTCCATGGCTGCCTGCTGGGCCCGGAACCAGGCTTTGCCTTCCGGCAACGGGCGGGAATCGAACTCGGTCCAGGAAAACGCGCTGACGTGTCGTTTGCGCAGTCGATCCCAATTCTTCTCGTAGACCACGTCGCAAACCGAGTTCGGATAGTGCTTCGACGCGACGCGGTTCATGGTGACTTCCGCCACCGCGTGCTGACCGGCGGTGGACTCTCCCCGGGCCTCGAAGTAAACGTTGAGGGCGAGACAGGTAAGCTCCTTCTTGTGCGGATACTTGGTAATCACCGAGTACATCAGGTAACCGGAGGTGGACAACACCGCGGTCAGGCAGATAACGAAGACCCACGCGCCCTTGTTTCCCGTGTACCAGAGGAAGCGCAAATCGGTCCACCAGCCGGAGAGCATCGAGCTCCAGCGCGATGAAAGTCGGCTGAAATAGCGTCTGCGGCGCATAACGGCAATGGTAGCCGCGCCGTTTCGGGACTTCCGGACGGGGCGCACATTACTGAGAACACCGTCAGAAAACGGGCCGGAAAAGGAACAAAAAGCGGGTGAGCAGGCGCTTTCGTTCCTTCGCGGAGCGAGCGTCTTATTCGATGCTTCGCGTGACTGCGATCAGCGCTTGCGTGCGATCTCGGGGCTTCTCACCAGCAGGTTGATGATCTCGAAGGCGAGGGTCGCACCGGCGAGTGAAGTGAGCTCGGCGTGATCGTAGGCCGGCGCCACTTCGACGATGTCAGCGGACACCACCTTGAGCCCCGCCAGACCGCGCAAGACGTTGAACAGCTCACGCGTGGTCATGCCGGCGGCCTCGGGCGTACCGGTGCCCGGGGCGTGGGCGGGATCGAGCACGTCGATGTCGATGGAGAGATACATGGGATGCTTGCCCACCCGTTCCCGGATGCGCGTCACCACGCTGTCGACGCCTTCGGTCTGGAACTCGTCGCAGTGCACCACCTTGAATCCGAACTCGCGATCGTCCACCAGATCCTGGCGGCTGTAGAGCGGCCCGCGGATCCCCACGTGCATGGAGGCATCGTCGCGGAAAAGTTTCTCCTCGGCGGCACGCCGGAAAGGGGTGCCGTGAGTGTAAGGCGCGCCGAAGTACGTATCCCACGTGTCCAGGTGGGCGTCGAAGTGCACCAGCGCCACCTGGCCGAAGTGATGATTCATGGCGCGCAGCAGCGGCAGGGCGATGGTGTGGTCGCCGCCCAGGCTGACGATGGCGTTGACGTGGTTCAAGAGCTCCGTTGCGGCGGTCTCGATCTGGCCAATGGCTTCCTGGATGGAAAACGGGTTGCAGGTGACGTCGCCGGCATCCGCAGCCTGCAGGGTGGTGAACGGCTCGGTGTCGTAGGCCGGATGAAACTGTGTGCGCAGATGCCGTGAAGCCTGGCGGATGGCCTGCGGCCCGAAGCGCGCTCCGGGTCGATAGCTGGTGCCGGCGTCGAAGGGGATCCCCAGCAGCGCCACGTCGCAGCGCAGCACGTCGCGAAGCTCGGGCAGGCGGGCGAAGGTGGAGGGCCCGGCGAAACGCGGCACCTTGGTGCCGCTTACAGGGGGGACGGGTTTCTGCTTCGACTTCGCCATGTTGATTCAGCCCGCGGGGTGCACTCTACAACTTCACCCTGCGCCCTGGAAGATTCGCACCCGGGGCCGCTCCTGCGGGAGTCGCTGAATTTCTCGCGCATCGCATCTCTATGCCCGGTCATACGGCGCAATACGCTGCGCTATTGCGCCCTACGGCTCTGGATTCCTTGCGCTTCGCATCTCCATGCCCGGACATACGGCGCAATACGCTTCGCTATTGTGCCCTACGGCTCCACACTCGATTGATTCGGGCGCCAAACGCTTCGCTGCTGCGCCCGACGCCTGATTGCCTCAGCGGCTCGTCGACGCCTTCCGATCACGTCCTCAAAGCGCCAGGTTGAGTCCTTCAACCAGCGCCCCCGGCAGGCGCGCGCTGCAGTAGGATCGCCCCTCGTAGGTGTCGGGGTCGAGGCTCAAGGGGCGCTCTTGCGAAAGCGCCAGCAGCCGTTCGCCCAGCAGGCCGTAGAGGGTGTCGTCGAATCGCATCGGCTCGATCGGCCCGCGCGGCACCCCGTCTTCGACCCACAAGCAGGCGAAACGGGTCATTCCGGTGATGCGGCAGGCGTTGCGATCCGAGAAGTTGAGATACCAAACGTTGGAGACGTAGATCCCGGTGTCCAGCGCGCTGAAGACGTCCTCCTCGGCAAGGGCGCCCGGCGCCATCTCCAACGAGAGCGGCGCCTCCACCGAGGCGTTTACGCTTTGATCAAACTCCCGCCCGCTGCGCGCATCGACGAGGCAGGAAGCGAAACGTCCGCCGTCGATCAGCGGCACCCGATCCGGGCGAATGAAGCCTTCCCCGGTGAATGACGGCGCGAACCCCGATGCCACGTTTTCAACAATGGAAACCCGGTGATCCAGATGGACCTCCCCGTCCGCGAGACGCATGAGGGGAGAGCGGCCGGTGCGCTGACTCCTGAGCCCGAAGCCGCCCCAGCTCAACAGCCCCAGAATCTCCACCATGGCTTCGGGCGCCAGGTAGGCGCGGTATCGGCCCGGGGTCAGACGCCTGGGCGGGCGCGAGAGCAGCGAAAGGCGGTGTTTTGCCTCCGCGGCGGCCGCGCGGAGGGCTTCCCGGTGGAAACTCTGGCCGGCGAGGCTTTGCTTCACGCTTTGCGCGCCGTCATGGACACTCCAGTCGAAGTTGAAGCTGCCCACGGCGTGCCAGTTTCTTTGTCCCAGGCTGTTGGCGAAGCCTGAGCAGAGATCTCCGCAGGCCCAGATTCCCGTCATGTCCATTCCGTCAAAGGCCTCGACGATATCCGCCGTGGCTTCCCCGGCTCCGGGGAGCGCGGCGGGTTCCGTTCGTTCGGTGTCGTTCACCGCGGTGGAAAAATCGAGATAAGGATCCAGGGGCAGAATCGCGCGCTCCTGACGCAGCCCGGCGAGCGCCGATTCAAGGCGCAATCGATCCGCGTTTTCGCTGCCGGAAAGATCGAACGACGCGCTCGCCTGTCTTCCGTCGCAAACCAGGCTCGCGCGCAGGCGCGCCTGCCGGACGCGCCCCGCCTGGCGGACCCGGGTCTGGTTGAAGCGGATGAAGTCCGAGTTTTCGGCGCGCAGATTCAGCAGCACCGTTTCGCCGTTTTTCGCCTGGGCGGCGGCGTGATCTCCGAGGCCGTAGAAGCACTCGCGTTCAACCACCGCCGAACACCTCGACGTTTCGGAACACGCAGGCGGGCGCGGCGTGACCCACCTGCATGAGCTGATTCGGTTCGCCCTTGCCGCAGTTCAGCGTGCCGAGAACCGCTTCGGTGCTCGCGTCTCCGACCCGATCCAGGTTGCGCCAGAAGTTTGCCGAAACGCCGCGGTAACCTGGATTCCTCACCAGGCCCCTGCGCTCGCCGTC
>DATIPL010000837.1:0-2765 GCA_035471965.1 Gammaproteobacteria bacterium | reverse complement strand
ACAAGTCTCTCGAGGCATATGGCCGCGTGCCCGGGCTGCACGGCGTCCTCGCCGAGGCTCCGAAGACCCTTGAGGCGTACCAGGTGCTCGGTGCGCTGTTCCAACAGACGAGCCTTACAACCATCGAGCGGCACGTGGTCTGGCTCACCATCAACTACGAGAACAACTGCGGCTACTGCGTGCCGGCGCACACGGGCCTCGCCAAGCTCGACGGGGTGCCCGACGGCGTGATCGATTCCTTACGCAATGGCACGCCGATTGCGGATCCAAAGCTCGAAGCGCTGCGCGCCTTTACCGTTCAGATGGTGAATAAGCGTGGCTGGGCAACCGATGAAGACGTGCAGGCATTTCTCGACGCCGGATATGACCGGCAGCACATCCTGGAGGTGATTCTCGGTCTGTCCCACAAGGTGATTTCGAATTACACGAACCACCTCGCCAGGACACCGGTGGATCCCGTGTTCAAGAAATTCGCCTGGGTGAAGCCTGAAGCGCGCGAAGCGGCTTGAGGAACCGCTGTGTGCTAATTCGGCCATAGGGCGCGCGCAATGAGCCCGCCCGAAAGGGCCATCAGCACGAACAAGGCAATGTTCTTGAATGTTTCCGCGTCGGTCCTGAGAAAACCCCGGTTACCAGCAGCCACGCCCAGGAACAGCAGGGGCAGGAACAGTGCGGTTCTCGACAACACGTTCACGCCGATGAGCCCTTGTGCCGCGAACATGAGGGTACCGACGGAATCCGTTCCGATGAAGTAGGTCACGATGGACGCGCGCCCCACCGCTATGCCGATGGGAGACGAGAAATAGAACAGGATCACCGGTGGGCCCACGATCCCCATGCTGCCGTTCAAGATCCCCGCCAGACCGCCGATGCCGAGGGTGGCCGCCCGGCCGGGTATCCGCCGCAAGGCGAATCCCCGCAACATGAGAATTGCGGCCGCCATGACGGCTACGCCCAGCGTTACACGAACGGGATCGGCCGGGAGCGACGCCAAGGCGTAGATGCCGAGCGGTGTCGCCGCCCAGGTCCCGACCAGCAGCATGGCTATGGACTTCCATTCCACCTGCCTCCAGATCTGCGGCAGCAGGTAGATGCTCGTCGCCACCTCGAACATCAACACCATGGGTACCACCTGCACGGGTGGGAGCACGAAGGAAAGGCTGGTGACCCACAGCATGGACGCCCCGAACCCGGTATATCCCTTCAGGTAAGCGCCCCCCAGGACAGCGATCACGCAAAACGCGAGTTCCAGGCGATTAAGGGCTGCGGCAGCAAGAAGACCGTCGAGAATCGACATCCAAGGTGAAAATGCAAAGCATTGGCGCGTGTAGGAGGCACTATGCCATGGACGAAGTGTCAACGCGGGCGCAGCTGCACACCATTACAACGACGAAGCTTCTCACCATCGTCGCCGCGAGAATCACCATGTTTCCAATCCCGGATCAGGATAGACCGCTCCTGTGAGCTGGATCTCGATGAAGTCAGTGATTGTCCGCGTGGCGATCGAGCACGCGAAAGCCGATGGCTTCGCTGAGATGCGCTGGGCGGATCTCCGGTTCTTGCGCCAGGTCGGCGACGGTGCGGAACTCCTTGAGCGCCCGGTGCCGGCCACGCTCGGAGAGGCCGAGCGATCCACCGCGGCGTCCATCAGGCGGCGCTCGGCGCCAACGAGGCGACGGATCGCGTCGATGGCTCTGGGCGAAAGCCAGGCGTTGGGGGCGCCGGCGCGCGAGGCGCCGGTCCCGGGCGTCCTCGACCTGCACCTAATAAAAAGGTCGGGGAGCCCGTGCGTGGCTGCCCGGCATTTGGCAGCGTCCTTGGCGTAGAGTGAGAGAGGGATCTCTGACCCGAAGCCTCCAAATTTTCTGTTGTGCTGCGCCATTCGGGACCCCGACACCGGCGGGACGCCCGGCCCGACCCACAATTGATCCAGATCAAGTTGTTCGCCGGGCTCGAGAGTAGCGTTCATCCGGTGGGGATCTAACCAGATCCGGAGATCGCCATGGAAAGCTCGACACCTGACTTCACTCTTGACGTGCAAGGGGTCAAAGGCTTTTGTCCCGCCGGCGAGATCTATTCGAAGCAGCAAATCGCGAGAAAAAGCATTCCCGTCCTCTCTTGTGAGGGGCCGTGCATTCGGGGAGAGATTGCGAGACTCGCGGCCAATATGGTGGCTCACGAACTTCCGTCGCTCTCTCGTGCCTGCCACGCAGAGACGTTTCTTGTTCCACATTCCTCCATGGCGACCTGGGTCAAGGGCGCGGAGAAGAGCATCATGATCGACGGGTGTTTCCTTAAATGCCACGGTCGCGTGCTCAACAAACTCGTCGGGGAAGAGAAGGTCATCCACATCGATGCCCTGCCACTTTACAAGAAATACACCGACATCTTTTTGATGGATGACGTCCCGGAACAAGAACGCAAGGACGTGGCGCGTCAGGTGGCCGACAAGATTGTCGCGAAGTTGAAGCACGAGGGATCACTGGAAAACTCCGCCGCGTAGCGGCAGGGGGCGGACAATGCGTCATCTCACCCCGCGGGAGCGTGAGCTGGTGGCACTCGGTGCCGCGCTGGGCAGCAACTGCGTACCCTGCATCGAGTTTCATATCCCGGCTTCCAGAAAGGCCGGGCTCACCAATGTGCAGATCTTGGAAGCGATCCGGCTGGCGGACAAGGTTCGGAAGGTGCCCGCACGCAAAGTCCTCGATACGGCCACCGATCTGCTCTCCGGTGCCGCAATGCCGCTCGTCGAGGACGAACAGAGC
>DATIPL010000836.1:0-2838 GCA_035471965.1 Gammaproteobacteria bacterium | reverse complement strand
TTATACACCAACAACACCGACACCACCAGAATTCTGCCTTTGAGAATATTGACCGGGTTGGCGGTGTACTCGAAGCTCGCGCCGTCAAGCGTGGTGCTGCCGTAGAAGTATTGCTTGTTGCGGACTTTAGCCCAGGCGGAGTAAATCCCGAGGGTGAGAATGGACAGAAGCACGTTGACGATCCAGATGCGGAAGTATTCGCCCCCCGTTCCGGAAAACTCGAACCGCAGCCGCTCAGGATCAGCGCCCTCGGCCGCATCCAGCGGAGGGACGGTGACCGGAGCCGTTTGAGAGAGATCGATGGAAGCCATGAGCGGTACCGTTGAAGTGAACAGGTAATGAATGCAGGTCTCTGCGTCGGGTCCCGGGACTCGGATCCGGCTCGCGCGCAGATTGGCTCGGCGCCCGGGCCGGCTGCCTAGATGACGCCCTTGGATTCGAGCTTTTCGATGTCCTCTTCCAAAAGACCGAGTCTGTCCCGGAGAATTTCCCGATTGTGAGCACCCACTTCGGGTCCGGCCCACTGAGTGCGACCCGGGCTCTCGGTAAGTATCGGCGTGATGGCGGGAATTTTCAGCCCGGATCCGTCTACGGAAACCTGCTCGAACATGCCCCGGGCGTTGAAATGGGGGTCTTGAATCATGTCGGCGACGTTGTAGATGGGCCCGCAGGGGACCTCGGCCCGCTCCAGGACCTCGAGTACCTGGCTGGAGTCGAGCTTCGCGGTCCAGCGCGAAATGGCCTCGTCCACCTCTTGCTGGTGGGCCACCCGGCCGGCATTGTCGGCAAGACGCGGGTCGGCGGCCATTTCCGGCCTGCCCGCTGCGGCCATCAGGCGGCGGAAGATGGAGTCGCCGTTGCCGCCGATGATGACGTACTTGCCGTCGGCGCAGGGGTAGGTGTTGGTCGGTACGATCCCCGTCAGGGTAGAGCCGGACGGCTCCCGTATGACGCCGGCGCCGTCGAACTCGGGCACCACGGCCTCGAGCATGTTGAACACCGACTCGTAGATGGCCACGTCCACCACCTGCCCGCGACCTTCACCGCCGTCCTTGCGGTGAAGCAGCGCCAGCAGAACGCCGACGACCGCGTGCAGGCCGGCGAGGGTGTCGCCCATGCTGATATTGGGTCGCACCGGCGGTTGCCCGGGAAAACCATTGATATAGCGAAAGCCGCCGAAACCTTCACATACCGAGGCGAATCCCGGGCGGGTGGCATAGGGGCCCGTCTGGCCGTAGCCGGATATCCGGGCAACGATGAGCTTCGGATTTTCGGCTTTGAGCCCGTCCGGGTCGAGGTCCCATTTTTCCAGCGTTCCGGGGCGGAAATTTTCGATCAGCACATCGGATTCGAGCGCCAGACGCCTGACGATGCCGCGCCCTTCTTCGCTGCGGAGATTGACTGAAACGGATTTCTTGTTCCGCCCCAGGCTTCGCCACCACAGCGAGGTGCCGTTTCTGAGCACGCGCCAGTTTCTCAGCGCGTCGCCGCTTCCCGGCGGCTCGATTTTGACCACCTCGGCGCCGAAATAAGCCAGCACGCAGCCGGCGAACGGGCCGGCGATGAGCTGGCCCAGTTCCACCACGCGCACGCCATCCAGGGGCCGCGGTGCCTGCCTGATATCGCGGTTCATGTCGGCCGAATGTTGTCGCGGTGACCCATTGTTGGCGTGCGGAGCCGGCCCGTGGCGTCGGCTCAAGCGGAGGACTGCGGCGCTGCATTCAATGCCTTCGCCGCCGCCAGCCTGGATCGCAGAGAATCCGCATCGTATTCACGAAGCATGCGCTCGGCATCGAGCCGCGAGTTCGCGCCGATCTCCAGGCGTCGCAGCTCCCCGTGGTCGCGGCACGAGAACAACAGCACCATATTGCCGTAGGATTCCTTACCCACCGCCACGTCCCACGTGACCCCGGCTTGGTCTCGGATCGATCGCATCAGCGGCCATTCTATACGCAGTGGCTCTCAAGCCGCGTCGAAGACCACTGTGTCGCCATCGAACACCGGCCCGTCCACGCAGACGCGTTTCATCGCCACGCCGTCCGCCGTTCGGATTCGCACCGCGCATCCGGCACACCCCCCCACCGCGCAGGCCATGTACTCCTCCAGGCAGAGCTGCGACGGCAGGCCGAAGCTGCCTGCAAGCGTCTGGGTCGCTTGGAGCATGGGGGTCGGGCCGCAGGCGAATATCTCCACCTGAGCCCTGTCTGGAGCCGGTACTGACTCGATCCAGGCCCGGGCCAGATCGGTGACGTATCCTTCGAAGCAGCCGGCAAAACCTTTGAGGCTCGAAAGGCGGCTCGGTATGCCCCAGTCCTCCATCAGGGGCATGCAGGCAATCACGCCCGGCGGCATGCCGGGGATCATTATCTGCGACGGCCGCGGACGGAACGGAAACGGCACCTCCGATCCCATCAGCACCACCGGCTTCATTTCGGCGCTGACTGCGCGAAGCCGGTCGGCCAGAAAGACCATGGGTGGAATGCCAACGCCGCCGCCGATGAGGAGCGGTCGGCGGCGGGCAGCCGACGGTTTGAAGGGAACGCCGATAGGGCCGAGTAGACTTATCCTTTCTCCCGCTTCGGTCCTCGAAAGCAGCCGGGTACCCTCGCCCACGCGCTTGTACAGGAACTCGATCCATCCTGCGCGCCGATCGGCGCGCATCACCGACATGGGCCGTCGCATCGGAAGCATCTCGTTGCAGCGTATATGGGCGAAGTTTCCGGGCTCTGCGGCCGCGGCCAGTTTCGGAGCATTGACCCTCAATACGAACTGGTTGCCGTCGAACGCATCGTTCGACAGGATTTCCGCGTCTTCGAGATAAATGCTTCCGCGGTGGGT
>DATIPL010000835.1:0-5616 GCA_035471965.1 Gammaproteobacteria bacterium | reverse complement strand
GCAAGATTCCGCTGCCCGTGGACATCTCCATCTCTGCCGACGACCAGCGTCTTTGGGTGGATACCTGGAACGATGGCAAGGCGCGATTGTTCGATATCTCCAACCCCCACGCGCCCAGGCAAATTTACGAGAAGAAGATTGGCGACCAGATCAATATGATTTCCCAGAGCTGGGATGGCGATCGCGCTTATTTCACCTCGTCGCTGCTCTACAACTGGGACAAGGTGGAGGGAAGCCCGGGCGACGTTCAGTACTTCAAGGCCTACACCTGGAACGGATCGGAGCTCAAGCATCAGTTCAGCATCGACTTCACCGCCGAAAAGCTCGGGCGTCCCCACCAGATGCGGTTCGGGGCCTACTCGCTGTACAGCGAGGGCCCGAATAAACCCCAACGGGAGCTGATTGCAGATCTCAAAGCCCAGTAGAACGCCGAACGCGAGGCTGTGATGGCGTCTTGCGCAGGATATCCACGTCACGGGCACCGAAGGTCGGTGCCCCTGTGGCCCTGCGCAATCGCCTTGCTGCTGCTCGCGATGGCTGCAGGCGTCCGCGGGCACTCGGACCCGCCGATTCAGAAGCCGTCCGCGCCGGCCGAGGTGCTCGCGCCCGGCTGGAAACCGCTCGAGTTCGAGGCTCCGGTGCCGGGAACTTACCGGCTGCCGCCCCTCGGCCGGGCGGCGGATGGCGCGGTGGTCGATGCCGACGACAGGCCCGCCCGGCTCCACGATTACTTCGGCGACAAGGTCGTGGTGCTGAGCTTCATCTACACCCACTGCAGCGATGTCAACGGCTGTCCACTGGCCACCGCCGTGCTTCGGGGCGTGAAGAAACGCATGGAAGCGGATCCGACCCTTGCCGGCCGCCTGCGTCTCATCAGTCTGAGCTTCGACCCGCAGCAGGATCTACCGGCGGTGATGCGCGCCTACGGCGAGAGACTCATGGGCGGGCCGGTCGAATGGCAATTCCTGACCACCCGTTCCCCGGCCCTGCTCGACCCCATCCTCGAATCCTACGGCCAGTCGGTGGTGAAAGAGTACGACGCCGGCGGAAAATTTCTCGGCTCCTTCTCTCACATACTGCGCGTGTTCCTGATTGATCGGGAATTACACGTTCGCAATGTGTACACGGTGTCGTTTCTACATCAGGACACGCTGATAAACGACGTGAAAACCCTGCTGATGGAAGAAACGGGAAGTTTGCGGCGCGCCAGCTCGGGCGACGCTTCAACCCGCGCGGCGCAACCGAGCCTGCATGGTCCGGGAGATTACAAGCACGGGTACGAGAGCCCTGGCTACGTGACGAAGTCCCGGCATCTGCCGGGAAGAAAGGGGCGAGCCATGAACCTCATGGCGCTCATAGAGCAGCCACCGCTCGGACTGCCTCCGGTTCCCATGCCGGCGGACAACCCCGCCACCCCCGAGAAAATCGCCCTGGGACGCAAGCTCTTTTTCGACCGGCGCCTGTCCCAGAACAACACTTTCTCGTGCGCCATGTGCCACATCCCGGAGCAGGGCTTCACAAGCAACGAGCTGCAGACCGCTGTAGGCATCGAGGGACGCACCGTACGGCGAAACTCGCCCACGCTCTACAACGTCGCTTATTTTGGACGCCTGTTCCACGACGCAAGAGAATTTCGCCTCGAGCAGCAGATTTGGGGGCCCATGCTGGCGCGCAACGAGATGGGCAATCCTTCTGTCGGCATCGTTATCGACAAGATTGATCGCTTGCCCGACTACGACGGCCTGTTCGAAGCCGCCTTCGACGGCAAAGGTCCCTCCATGGAGACCATCGGCGCGGCCATCGCCAGCTACGAGCGGTCGCTGCTTTCCGCCGACTCACCGTTCGACCGCTGGCGCTTTGCCGGTCGGGAGGACGCCCTGGACGACGACGCCAGGCGGGGATTTCGCCTTTTCAACGGCAAGGCGGGCTGCGCCGCGTGCCACTCGTTGCAGTCCGAGTACGCGCTCTTCACGGACGACCGGCTTCACAACACCGGAATCGGTTATCGAGCAAGCATGCATGCGGAGCCGACCACCCAAAATCTGCAGCTGGCGCCCGGCGTCGAGCTTAAGGTGGAACGTGCGGCATTTGCCGCAGCGGCCGAGCGGCCCCCCAGCGAACTGGGCCGATACGAGGTGACCAAGGATCCGGAGGACCGTTGGAAATACAAGACGCCCAGCTTGCGCAACGTGGCGCTGACGGCCCCTTACATGCATGACGGCTCACTGGCGACCCTGCGGGAGGTGGTGGACTTCTACAACAGTGGCGGCGTGCCCAACGAGCTCCTCGACCCTCTCATTCGCCCCCTGGAGCTGAGCACCTCGGAGGCCGAAGATCTCGTGGCCTTTCTCAAATCGCTCACGGGCAGTAACGTCAATGCCCTGATCTCTGACGCCTTTGCGGCGCCGGTGGGAGACGCGGACGAGGCGGATGCAGGCCAGCGCGGCACGGCCCCCACGAACTGATGGTTGCCGGGTTCGGGCACCGTATTCGATATGGGTTCCCGGGCAGGATTCCGCCTTCTGCGGCAAAGGGCGGTGAAGCCGTCACGATGCCATCGAGTTGACAGGTCAGTTCAACCCCCGGTCCTTCCCGTATCGTTCCGCGTCCACCATGATCGAACCCGCCTACCTGCCGCTCGCCCCCGGGCCGCGCCTTCGGCCGTCTCCGTTTTTCGACTCGACCCGCCGCTACGGCTGCAACGCCTACACCGTCTACAACCATATGCTTCTGCCGCTTTACTACGAAAGCCCGGAGGCGGATTTCTGGCGGCTGGTGAACGATGTGACGCTCTGGGACGTCGCCGGCGAGCGTCAGGTGGAGATCACCGGACCCGACGCTGCCCGGCTCACCCAGCTGCTGACGCCGCGGAATATTTCCGGCTGCGAAGTCGGGCAATGCAAGTACGTGCTCATCACCGCGGAAGACGGCGGCGTCATCAACGATCCGCTTCTGCTGAAGCTGGCTGAAAGCCACTACTGGCTCTCGCTTGCCGACAGCGACGTGCTGCTCTGGGCCAAGGGTGTGGCCGCTTTCGCCGGCATGAACGTGCGGATCCGCGAGCCCGACGTCTCGCCGCTGCAGATCCAGGGGCCGAAGTCCCTGAACGTGATGACGTCCGTGTTCGGCGACTGGGTGCGGGAGCTCGAGTACTTCCGTTTTCGACAGCTCGACCACGACGGCATGCCGCTGGTCATCTCGAGAACCGGTTGGAGCGGGGAACGCGGCTACGAAATATTCCTCCGCGACGGCAGCTTCGGCGACACCTTGTGGGAGAGAGTGATGGAGGCGGGCCGCGCTCACGGCATCGGACCGGGAGGACCGTCGACCATCCGCCGCATCGAGGCGGCGATGCTCTCCTATGGCGCCGACATGACGCTGGAAGAAAACCCGTTCGAGATCGGGCTCGGACGCCTGGTGAGCCTGGACCAGCCGGCGGACTTCATCGGCAAGCCTGCACTGAGGAAGATTGCGGAAAAAGGCGTGTCGCGCAGGCTGGTGGGCGTGGAAATCGATGGCGAGCCGCTTTCTCCCAACCGTAGGTTCTGGCCGGTGCTTGACGGCGAAGGCCGATGGATCGGCCGAATCAGCAGCAGCGTGTGGTCGCCGAGGTTGAAAAAGAACATTGCCCTCGGAATGGTGAAAGTCGGCCACGAGAGGGTTGGAACAAAGGTCGAGGTCGACGCGGACGGGACGATTCGCGTCGCCACTGTCGTCGAAACACCCTTCCACGATCCCGGAAAGGAAATCGTCAAAGCCAGGTGAACCCCGACGGGGTCTGGCGTTTGCGCTGGAAGGGGGCGCCTTTGCGCAAAATTGTGAGGCTCAGCGTCCGGTTGCGGGCCCGGGGTCACGCAGCGCTTTCTCTATACGCGGATACCAGGCCCCCAGCGTCAGAGCGCGGACAATGAGAAAAACCAGCAGCGCGGTCCAAAGCCCGTAATTTTCGTACCGCGGCACGAGCCAATACACCGCGGCGAGATAGGCGCTGACGGACACAATCATGCCGTTTCGCATTTCCGCGGTGCGCGTGGTTCCAACGAAAATTCCGTCGAACAGATAGCTCCATACGCCGATCAGGGGCGAGGCAACGGCGAAGAAAAGAAATTCACCCGCCCGCTCGCGCACCGACTCGATGCCCGTAAGCGCGGAAATGATGGCGGTTCCGAACAGCGCGTACACCAGACAGTAGCCGAGCGCCACCACAAGCGCCCAGATCCCGGACGTTCTCACCGCAGCGCGGAATGCCTCGAGGCTGCGGCGGCCGTAGGCGCTGCCGGCAAGCGCCTCCGCGGCGTGGGCGAAACCGTCGAGGCCGTAGGCCATGAAGTGAAGAAAATGAATCAGCACCGCGTTTGCAGCCAGCGTCACGTCGCTCATCTGCGCGCTCATGCGGGTGAAGTAAAAGAAAGCGAAGATGAGGCACAGGGTCCGGATAAAGATGTCCACGTTCACCTTGACCAGCGCGCGGATGCGCGGGGCGTTCAGGATGCGAACCAGGTCCATACGCATGGCGGCACCTTCCTGCCTGAGCAGCCGCGCGGCGATGTAAAGGCCCGCCGCGGCCGCCGCGACTTCGCTGATCAGTGTCGCAATGGCGACGCCTTTCACGCCCATGCCGAATCCCATCACGAAGACGAAGTCCAGCACCACGTTGGACACGTTCAAGAAAAGCTGCACACCCAGCGCGGCGCGGGTGTTCTGCATACCGATAAACAGGCCGAGAACGGCATAGTTTGCGAGCGCCGCCGGCGCGCTCCATATCCTGATGCCGTAATAGTCGCCCGCCAGCTCCTCCACGCTGGCGCTGGCGTCGAAGGCCCAGAAGACGAAGCTGCCTATGGGAATCTGCAGAACAATGAGGCCGGAACCGAGAACTGCCGCCATCAACAGGGCGCGGGCGAAGACCGCGCTCAGCTCGTTCAGGTTATCGCTGCCGAGCGCCTGTGCCACGAACCCGGTGGTGCCCATGCGCAGGAAGCCGAAGCCCCAGTAGAGAAAATTGAAGACGATGGCGCCGACGGCTACGGCGCCGATGAACGCGGGATCGGGGAGATGCCCCACCACGGCGGTGTCCACGGCCCCCACTAAAGGCACCGTCATGTTGGAGAGAATGATGGGCCAGGAGAGCGCCCACACGCGCGCGTGCCAGGCCCTCGGTGAGTCGGGCAACGCCTTGAATGTCTGCGGCAAGTCTGTCGTCCGCCGGTTTTTCTTAATCTTCGGACACGATCACGGATCGCGGACGCAGCGGGACCGGCAGCTTAGCCATGACGTCGGGCACCGGGAGAGTGCGGTCAACGAACGCGGGAATGACGACGGGCCTTCAGCCCTGCTGGCTGGCAAAATGCTTGTATATGTCTATGAGCTCGTCAGGATGGAAATTGATGATCACGATTTCCTGCCCCGGCATGACGCGATCCGGATTTCTGCCCATTCGATTCTGTTTGAAGTTGTAGACGTAAGAATCCATGGTCTTCTGATGAATCATCTTGCCGAGATAAGAGCTTGACTGGTCGGCGAGGCGTTCGTCGGCGTCCCTCGGGATTTCCACCTGGTAGGTGTTGATTTCCTCGCCGCGGCGAATCGCCATGCCGCGGGCGAAGTTTTCAATCA
>DATIPL010000834.1:0-3611 GCA_035471965.1 Gammaproteobacteria bacterium | reverse complement strand
CCGCGCGTCGGGCAGCGCCCGAAGGGCAAGCTCCGCGCGCTGGCTGCCCCAGGGGGTGGCCAGACCCAGTCTGCCCCGCCCGGAAATGAAGGCGAGACGTTCCTGCCGCGCGAGAGGCACGGCGTGTGACAACGGCGATCCGTCATCGGCCGGTGCCGGCACGGCCACTTGCCGCCCCGTTCGGATCAGCACCGGGGGACCTTCGAGCCGGGTGGGTTCGAAATCGGGAATGATGCGTGCCGAGCCGGCCTGAAGCGAAAGTGCACGAACCGATCCGTCGTTCATGACCACCACCCACAGGCTGTCGTTGCCCACCGGCACCCCCACGATCCACTCGATGGGCTGGCCCAGCGCCACGTCGACCACCTTCGCCCCGGGCAAAGGCCCCCGCCCGGCCAGATAACGGTTACCGTCCGGATTCTGGTAGGTCAGACCGACTTCGGTGGTCCCCAGACCGTTGGCAGCGGCGACGCACGATACCGCCAGCAGCAGCAATGAAATAAAAGGGTTTGATACGCGTCTCGACCAGTGCATGCCCGCCGACCTCGCTGAAACTTTCAACAACAGCCTAGACGATCGCGCCGAGCCTCGCGTCGTGGCAGCTGGTCGACCGGTCAACGATCTGTCCACCGGGGCCACGCCCTCCGTTTTGGCGCAATTCTTTAACGTTCGCTTGATCGGGATCAGATCTTCGCGGAACCCTCCACCTGAGGCACTTGTCGAAGTATCGTTTTCAGATCACGCAATACAAGGAATCAACATGTCGACCTCAATATCGTCTTCGTTCGCACTGGCCTCCCGGACGGGAATCGGGGCCCTTCTTTTGATCTCTCTGACTTCATGCGCGAGCACCACGGAACCGATTCCCCCTTGCTGCTATACCGGCGACGCCGAGCTCGCCCACGTCCGCGACGTGAAGCTGGCGCTCTCCGACGGCAACAAGGTCAGCTTTCCTCAAGCGTTTCCCGGCTACCAGGCTCAGTCCGGTGTGTTCACCACCGCCTTTCCATTCGACGAAGTGGAGATCTCGCAGGTGACCTACGGCGCGCTGCGCCCCGTGCTTCCCCAGTACGATGCCAACGATAACGGCAATCTGGAGCGGCCCGAGCTGACGGTTCTTTACATTCGCGAAGCGGCGCTTGGGCTGGGACTGAACGTTGATCACGTGGCCACCGATAAACGCGTGGACGCGCTGGTCCTGCCGACCGGCGAGATAGGGGGGCTGGTACGTTACGTGGACGGCAATGTCGAGCGGATGTCGCCGCAAGCACAGGGTATCTTCAAGAAACTGGCTATGGTGGGAATCGACCTGCGCAGCAGGGGCAGCGAAAACAACGGCCTCGAGAAGAGCAACGTATTTGTCCCGTAGGGCGACGGCCGGCTCCCCGTCGGCTCGTGGAACTCGAAAGCGAGTTGACCGATGTCCGGCATTTGTGTCGTTCGAGACCGAACGCCACTGCCGCTGAGCTCCGGTCCCAAGGCACGAGCGCAGAAACGAGAACGGGCCCCGATTCATTCGGGGCCCGCTGCGTTAAGACGATTGCGCCTCAGGAAAAGGAATCAATCCGACACGCCGCCCGCCGTCGGCGCCAGGGCGGCGGGTTTTCCGGCAACGCTCTCCCTGGGACGCAGGTGCGCATGCCAGCGCTTCTCCCAGATCTTGAACAGCCACACGATCATGAAGGTGACGCACAGGTAAAAGAATCCTGCGGCGATAAAGGACTCGAAGGGCACGAAGTGGCGGGAGTTGACGATGCGCGCCGCGCCGAAAAGGTCGACGATGGTGATGACGCCGGCGATCGCGCTTCCATGAAGCATGAAGATGACCTCGTTGCCGTAGGCGGGCAGCGCCCGCCGGAAGGCGCCGGGGAGGATGATGCGGCGATACATCGTCGGAGTTGACATGCCGCAGGCCTTCGCCGCCTCGATCTCTCCGAAAGACGTTTGTTCGATTGCCCCGCGCATGATTTCCGCGGTGTAGGCCGCCGTATTGAGGCTGAAGGCGATCAGCGCGCACCAGTAGGCTTCCTGGAAAACCACCCAGACGAAGCTTTCCCGCACCGCCTCGAACTGCGCCATGCCGTAGTAGATGATGTACATCTGCACCAGCAGCGGGGTGCCGCGGAAAAAATAGATGTAGGCCTTGGGCAGAAATGCGGTGAAGATGTTGCGCGAGCTCGCCGCCAGCGCCATGGGGATCGCCAGCACCAGGCCGCAGATCAGTGCCAGGGTGACGAGCTGAATCGTCACCCAAAGCCCGCTCACGTACAGCGGCAGATTCTCGATGATGACCTGGATGTCCACCCGTCAGGCCCTTCTCACGCCGGCGCTGTAGCGCCGGTTCAGCCAGCGCATGCCGAGATCGGACACCCCTGTGATGACGAGGAACAGAAGCGCAACCACCATGAAGAAAGTGAACGGCTGGCGGGTGGCCCCGCCCGCCTGGCCGGCATTGAAGACCATGTCCTGAAGACCGATCACAGAAACCAGCGCCGTGGTCTTGGCCAGCACCAACCAGTTGTTGCCGAATCCGGGGAGCGCGTGGCGCACGCAGGCCGGCAACGTGATGCGGAAGAAAACCTGCGCCGGCGTCATTCCGAACGCGTATCCGGCCTCGATCTCTCCTCTCGGGACGGAAAGGATGGCGCCGCGGAAGGTCTCTGTCATGTATGCGCCGAAGATGAAGCCGATGGTCCCCACGCCCGCAACGAAGGGGCTGATGTCCACGTAGTCCCAGCCGAGATTGAACGGCAAACCATTGGCTTCGCTGAATTCCGCCAGCTTGTATCCGATGTCGTTCACCAGAAGCTGCCCGCCGAAGAATATGATCATCATCAGTACCAGATCCGGCACCCCACGGATAATGGTGGTGTACAAAGCAGCGATGGTGTTGGCGATGCGGGATTTCGAGAGCTTCGCCAGCGCGCCGACGAAACCCAGAACCAGGGAGATGAGCAGAGACAGGAGCGCGACCTCCACCGTGAGGACCATGCCCTTCAGGATGAAGGGGAAGTAGCCGTGAAGATCCAGCATCGGCGGCCGCCTCCGAGGCGCGGCGCGCGCCGCGGGCTCTGTTACCCGCGGCGCACGCTGCTGTTACGGTGTGAACTCAGCTACTCGCCGTAAACGTTGAAATCGAAATACTTCTTGGCAATGCGATCGTACGTGCCGTTGGCGCGAATCTCCTTAATCGCCTTGTTGAGCTTCGCAACGAGCTCTTTGTCCTGCTTTCGAACGGCGATTCCGGCGCCTTCACCGAAGTACTTGGGATCCGAGTAGTCGGGCCCGACGAACTCCCAGTCCTTGCCCTTATCGGTTTTCAAGAAGCCGTCGTCCATGGCCACAGAATCGGCCAGCAGCAGGTCGACACGTCCGGATACGGCGTCCAGGTAAGCCTCATCCTGGGTGGCGTAGCGCTTGATATTCACCGCGTCACCGAATTCACCCGTGATGAAGTTGTCGTGGGTGGTGGCCCGCTGCACCGCCACGGTCTTGCCTTTGAGTCCGGCTCTCGAAATTTCGATGCCCGAGCCCTTCTTGGCCGCGAACTTGGCCGGAGTGTTGTAGTACTTGTTGGTGAACGCGACCTTCTTCTTACGCTCCTCGGTGAT
>DATIPL010000833.1:0-3033 GCA_035471965.1 Gammaproteobacteria bacterium | reverse complement strand
CAGAATTGGTGGCCGGGCTAGATCCATTCTTGGGTTGCTGACGCTTCGCTTGCGCGATCGCATCCTTCAAGTTCGTGTAGCGAAATTCCTTATAATGAAAACAATCGACTGGGACTCGGGTAATTCCATACTTCGCCATTTCTTCAGTGGCCTCCGGACTGATGGCTGAGTTCGACTCGTTGCGGTCAGCTGATGCCATGTCGCATTCTCCTGTTTTGGAAAAAACTAAAGTGTGAGCTCCTGTCAGAATATCTTGCCCTGCATCCAGGCATCAATGGCTGTGTTCGCCTGTTTCTACGAGGTGTCTTATCCGCCCTTACGGTCAGTAACATGTACTCGTGTAAGACCCCCTCTCGATGTTCGGCGAGCCGAGGACGATTCGGCACGGTAAGCCATGAGCTGTCACCCCAGCAGTCGCCACAGGCGCTCCTGCAACCGCCGCACAGGTCGAACAATATGACGGGATTACAGGAAACTCACGTGATCCGTTTTCTGACGGTCAGCCAGGTCAGCATCAGAAGGCCAGATGCCGCAGAAATAGCCGACGCGGTGAGAATCCCAATCTTGGCAGTGCTGAGCATTGCGGGGGCGTAGGCTAGGCCTGCGATGAAGAGCGACATCGTGAAGCCGATCCCGGTCAGGAGGCTGCCGGCTGCGAGGAGAGCCCAGCTCAGGCGAAGCGGCCGGGTCGCGAGGCCGCTGCGCACGGCGAGCCAACTGAAGCTCAGGACACCGATCGGCTTGCCGAAAACCAGACCCGCAAGGATCGCCACGGAGACAGCATGCCCGACATCTGCGACGGAGAGGGCGACTCCGGCATTCGCGATCGCAAAGATTGGCATGATCGCGAAGCCGACCCACGGGTGCAGCATCATTTCCAACCGTTCGACCGGGGAGAGGGTCTCGGTTGCTGCGGCGCCGGCTCGCCGAAGATCGCGGCGTTCCATCGTATCCCCGCTCCAGCGATCTCCGGTCGGATAGGAAAGCACCCGACCGAATATTCCACGCAGGCGCTCATCACTCACCCATCCATGGGTTGGCGTCATCAGGCCCAGGATGACGCCGGCGATGGTTGGATGAATGCCGGAGGCGTCGAAGCACAACCATATCATTCCTCCGAACAGGAAGAAGATCGGGATGCTTCTGATCCCGATAAGCGCGGCGCCCGCAACGATGGCAAGGCCGATCAATCCGAGACCGAGCGCAAGCCAGTTCAGAGCGTCGCCATAGCCGACAGCAACGACAACAATTGCTCCCACATCGTCGAAGATTGCTAACGATAAAAGAAAAAGGCGGAGACTGGGCGGAATGCGGGATCCGAAGAGTGCGAGGCACCCTATAACAAAAGCCGTATCCGTGGCCATCACGGTGCCCCAGCCATGCATTCCCGGTTGGCCGCTCAAGAGCGCAAGATAGAGAGCCGTAGGGACGAGCATGCCGCCAAGCGCACCGGCGAACGGTAGCGCAGCCATGCGCCGGTTCCGCAACTCGCCCAGGACAAGCTCGCGCTTGAGCTCCAGGGCAACCACGAAGAAGAAAAGCGTCATCAGCCCATCATTGATCCAGTGCCGCAACGACCGGCTGAAATCCAGCGCGCCGAAGTGCACTCCGACCGGCGTCTCCCAGAACGCGAGAAACGGGGCGGACCAGGCCGAGTTCGACAGGATGAGGGCGGCAACTGTCGCGAGGAGCAACAGGGCGCCTGCCGCGGCCTCGATCTTGAGAAACCGCGCGAAGGGTTCAGCGAAGCGATCGGCGATCTCCTGCGGCAGGCCCGTATTATCTTGGTTCATGCCGGCGCACTTTTTTTGTTCCGCTCCGACACATTAGCAGCGACGGTCATGTCAAAAGGCAGGAAATCGCGAACAGGCGACGGTGTCCCTGTGTCAGGGCACCACTGAGGGACTACATCACAACCGTACAAAATGCCATCCTGTTTTCCAGGCGAACGTATCAGCTCCACCGGCTTAGAGATAGGAAAGCGCAGACATTAACTTGCAGTCATGCCGTGTGCAGACCTGCCAGCTGTCCGGTGTTCGCGGTATCAGATCATGGATCGCAGGGGCGGAGAGCGTGGAGCCAACGTGCACCAAACCGTGACCGGGGTTCATTTCTCGCCGCCATCAGTTCTCCAGACAGGCAAGTCTCGGCACCGGCGAAATGCTCGAGAACTATGAGGCCGATGCGATGAACCGCGTCAAGCGGTCCGTTTGCTCGAGGTCAGCCAGATCAGCATCAGAAGCCCGGATGCGGCCGAGACGACAGACGCCGTTAGAATTCCGATTTTAGCAGCGTCTAGCAATGCGGGGGTGTAAGCCAAACCTGCAATGAAGAGCGACATGGTGAAACCGATTCCGGTCAAGAGGCTGCCGGCCGCCAGAAGAGGCCAGTTCAAATCATGCGGTTTGGTCGCGAGGCCGAGGCGCGCAGCGACCCCACTCAACGCGAGAACACCGACGGGCTTGCCGAAAACCAAACCCGCAAAAACCGCCACGGCGATAGGCTGTCCAACGTCCGTTCCAGCGATACTGACTCCAGCGTTGGCCAGTGCGAAGATCGGCATGATTGCGAAACCAACCCAGGGGTGAAGCAGCGATTTCGACCCGCGATCACGGCAACCAACCGCGTTCACGATAATAGCGCTTGGCTCCCGCGTGGACCGGCGCGCGACCGGTCTTATGGACCATCTCCGCGACAGACAACGCTTCAAAAGCAGGGTGTAACCGGCGGAAAACATCGAAATTGTTGAAGATGGCCCGAGTGATTTCGTATGCCACGGAATCGGGCATGCGCTTGGTGGTGACCACTTCGGCGCGAACGCCGAAGGTTCGCACATCGGCCCGATTCGCCCGATAGGTACCGCCAGGGATCACTGCGCGCTCGTATTCCTCGTATTCTGCCAGCATCCGATCGATATCCGGGCCGACGACGGCGACCAGCATGCCGTGGCAAGTAAGGGTCGCATCGCGAATCAAGCCATTCGGGTGCCCGACCGAGTAGACTATCGCGTCGAGCTGGTTTGCGCAGAATGCG
>DATIPL010000832.1:0-1897 GCA_035471965.1 Gammaproteobacteria bacterium | reverse complement strand
AACGCCGGCGCTCTCCAACCTGTTTCCGGCGCTTCGATTGAGCTCCGCCGACGGTCCGTCGGCGGAGCTCGAGCCGGATCTGCGCGTGAGCGTGTCCGGCGCAGGCGGCGAGACACTCGGGAGCTGCGCCCTGTGGTGGCGGGACACGCCGAGATTTCAGGGACGCACGGTCGGCTACATCGGCAAATATTCAGCCCGGGATCCGGAAAGTGCGGGCAGATTGCTGCACGTGGCGTGCAGACGGCTGGCCGGGCAGGGTCGAATGCTCGCAATAGGCCCCGTGGACGGCAGCACGTGGATGGACTATCGATGTATCGTCGACGCCGGCAGCGAACCTCCTTTTTTCCTCGAGCCGCGGAACCCTCCTGAGTGCCCGGACCATTTTCGGGCGGCCGGATTTGAGCCGTTGGCATACTACCGATCGAGCGTTCAGGAAGATCTTTCTACCCATGACGCACGGCTTGTGACCGCCGATGCGCGAATGAAGGATATCGGCATACGCATTCGCGCTTTCGATACGCAACGCGTCGAGGAGGAATTGCGGCGCATCCACGCGCTGACTCTGGAATCCTTCACGCAGAGCCTGCTCTTCAAACCCATCCCGGTGGATACTTTCATCGCGCGATACCGTGTACTGATGCAGACCATTGATCCCGAGCTCGTGTTGCTGGCGGAGCACCGCGGCCGGTTGGTCGGATATCTCTTCGCGTTGTCGAACGCGCTCGAATTGACGCGCGGACAGCGCATCGAGACGGTAATTTTGAAAACGATAGCGGTATTACCCGCACGCCAATACGCCGGCCTCGGACATGTCCTTGCGATGCACGGGGCAGGGCAAGCGCGAGCGTTGGGCTACACGAGAGCGATCCATGCCTTGATGCGCGAGGGAAACGGCTCCGCGAACTGGAGCGCCCGGCTCGGCCGTCCAATCCGGCGCTACGCGCTGTTTGCAAAAGCCCTCGACGGATTGCGCTGAGTGGCGGCAACAAGGCACCAAACGGTCACGCTCAGGATTCGATCAGGCTCGACGCCGATTTCCCGGTGACGATCACACGTTCGAGCGGTCGATCGGTCAGCACCCATCGTCGCCTCTCCGCGGGACCGTCATTCTTATTGGCGGTAAGATTACAATTTCGGCATCGGACCGGACGCGTTAATGCATACCTTGCGCGCACTTGCCGTCTCAATCCTCTCAGGCGGGCTCTTTGCGGGGTCTGCCGGCCCGGTTGCGGCGGACTGGATCACCTTCCCCGCCTCGCCGGGTGAGCCCCTGGCCCGGAGCGGCGAGGACGCGAGCGGACCCAGCGCCAATCCGGTGCGCGGATTCTTGAGCATTCCGGTGGAATCCGGCCCCCATCCGGCGGTGGTGCTGCTGCCCGCGTGCGAAGGTCGCAGGGCTTTCCACCAGACCTGGGCACAGGCGCTTTCCGGACGCGGTTTCATGGCCCTGCTGGTGGATGATTTCTTCATGCACGATCGCTATCAGACCTGCGGTATCAGCGATCCCGCCGAGAGGGCCGACGTGCTGCAAAGGCGAGTGCGCAACGCGTTGGCGGCCGCGCATTATCTCGCTGCCCGTGCCGACGTGGATCGCGAGCGTATCGCCGTGATGGGATGGGGCGATGCGCCCATCGGCGATCTGATCGCTGAGGTCGAGCGCGCCGAGCCGCGTTATGAAACTTTTTCCGCCGCGGTCGCGGTGACGCCTGCGCGTTGTTTCGATGGAGATCACGCGCCCGCCCGCCCGCTGCTGGTGTTGCTTGCGGCCTCCGACCCGGGCCGCTCGGAAGATCGTTGTAAAGCACCCTCGGAGGTATCCATGGTCGAGGTGCGGGTCTACGAAGGAACGCTGCCCGGATTCGACGATCCCCAGGCTGGTGGCGGGAGGGCTTATGGC
>DATIPL010000831.1:0-2844 GCA_035471965.1 Gammaproteobacteria bacterium | reverse complement strand
GGCGCCGAGTCGGGGGGACGTCCTGATCAAGGGAAAGCGGGTCAACGACGTTCCGATTCACCGTCGAAATCTGGGTGTCGTTTTCCAGAATTACGCCCTCTTCCCTCACAAGAGCGTGTATGACAACGTGGCCTTCGGGCTGAAGTACCGCGAGGTTGAAAAAGCCGAGGCGCGCCGGAGGGTAAAGCAAGCGCTCGAGCTGGTGCAGCTTCCCCATGTGGAGGACCGGCTGCCGGCCCAGCTCTCCGGTGGACAGCAGCAGCGCATCGCCCTGGCCCGCGCCATCGTCATCCAGCCGGACGTGTTGCTTCTCGACGAGCCACTCTCGGCTCTGGATGCCAATCTGCGCGAGGAAATGCGCATCGAGCTCAAGCGGATCCAGCGCGAGCTCGGTGTGTCCACCGTGTTCGTCACCCACGACCAGGCCGAGGCGCTGGCCATGTCCGACAAAGTCGTCGTGATGAGCGAGGGTTACAAAGAACAGGAGGGGTCACCGGAGAGCGTTTACAACCGTCCCGTTTCCGCCTTCGTTGCGGATTTTCTCGGCCATTCTAATTTGCTGGAGGGGAAGATCCGTCGCGCCGGCGGTGGCACCACCCTCGAGACCCGCTCAGGCTTCAGTCTGCGGCTCGATGACCAGGTCGACACCGGTCCCGCGCAGGTCGTGGTGCGCGCGGAGAAAGTCAGCGTCGGGCGAGAAACGGGGTCCACCGACGACGCAACCGTGCTCGAAGGCACCGTGGCGACAGTGGACTACCAGGGACTTTCCGCCCGCTACTTCGTCGACGTTGCGGGCACCCATCTTCAGGCCATCAATCCCATAGACCGCCATCCGTTTCGCGAAGGCGACCGGGTTTTCCTGCGCATCCGTAAGTCGGACTGCGTGGTGCTCGCCGACTCCGGCCACGCCACCGATGACACCTCGGAGTCACAGGCATAAGAAGAACGCATCGGAATCGCCCCTGACGCCGTCAAGTGGCTTCGTACCTTTGCGCAAGACCATTGCCGAAGACTTTGCAGGAAAGGGCGAACGCCGCTTTCAACAATTCGAGCATCCCGACGCTGCACGGTAACGCCATGTCGATGAACCGGTCACCCGCCCGCAGGTCGTGCCGGGATTTCCCGCCGTGGAGCCCACGCCGTCCGGAAGGCGAAACGACGCCTGCCCGCGCACGCCGCATCTCGGCGCGGCAAGGGACCCCGCCCGGGACCGGATAGGCCGGGACCGGAGCCGCTAGTCGTGCTGATTCAGGCTGTGTCGCGTCACCTCGTCGGGATGCCGCCCGACCAGACCCGCATAGATGTGCGGATCCGTCGCGCCCTCGGTGCCGAAAACGATCACCCGCGCCGCGGCGCGCAGTCCGAGCCGGCTCCTGAACTTTGGATCGGCGCAGGCCGCCGTCAGGGCGGCAAAGCCCGCTGCGCCCGACTCGCCGGCAACGATGGGGGGATCGCCGTTGGCTCCGTCGGCCAACGCGCGCATCGCCTCCGGCGCGAGGTCCTCACCCAGAGTCATGAACGCATCTGCGCCCCGGTTCAGCACAGACCAGGCGAGCGGTGACGGCTCGCCGGCGGACAGACAGGCCATAATCGTCTCGTCAACGATATCCACCCTGGCGCACTCACCCTCGTGCGCGCTTCGGTAAAGACAGGCGGCCCTTGCGGGCTCGGCGACGATGAACTTTGGCCGCGCTTCGTCGAAGCCATGGGCGAATCGGGCGCACACGGCGGCGGCGACGCCGCCGACGCCGGCCTGTACGAACACATGGGTGGGCGGCGCCGTCCTCGTCCGCTGGACCACTTCCTCAGCCATCACGGTATAGCCGTGCATCACGTCGCGCGGAATGATCTCGTATCCCGGCCACGAGGTGTCCGAAACCACGGTCCAGCCGTTCTGCGCCGCATCCGCAGCCGCCCGGCGAACGGATTCGTCGTAGCCGCCCGGCGTGCGCACGATTTCCGCGCCATAGGCCGCGATCGCCGCCTCGCGCCCTGCGCTCACGTGCTGGTGGAGATAGATGACGCAGCGGCAGCGGAATTTTTGCGCGCCCCAGGCCACCGAGCGCCCATGGTTTCCATCCGCGGCGCAGCACACCGTGATCCGGGAAGTAAGCCGGCTGAATCGGCCGCTTTCCAGATCCGCTGCGGTCGCCGCGGGTGCGGCGCCCTCCTTGCCCAGCGTCGATTGCAGCAATCGGAATACCGCATACGCGCCGCCGAGGGACTTGAAGCTGCCGAGCCCGAAGCGCCCCGCCTCATCCTTGTAATGAAGCGTGGCGATGCCCAGCCGGGCTGCGTGAGCCGGCAGCGCGATGAGCGGCGTTTCGGCGTAGTCGGACCAGCCCGAAATCTCCTCGATCGCGGCATCGGAGCCCGCAGCCGAAAGCGCACCCCAGACCCCGGTCCGCTCGGGATCGGCGCGGGGATTCAGAAACACGTCAGTCTGTTTTTGCGCCGGTTCTGCCAACGGACTGCTCGAAGAACAGACGTCCGCTTCAAGCGCCCGGGAGAGCACCCGCTTGCGCCAACAAGCCGGAAGCAGCGAGCGGAGACAACGCGACCTCAGACCGCGGACTTGACCTGCGGGCTCAGCACCCGAACCTGCTGGGGCGCGTCGATGGTGCGCACGATGTCGAGGCCGTTGTAGGACTCCACGTCGAAGAAGCCCAGCACATATTCGACCGCCGTTTCGGCTTCGAAGTCTTTGCACGAATAGGCGTCAAAGGAGAAGAAGTTCTCGTCGGTCCAGGTGTGAATGGCCGCGTGGGATTCAAGCCACACGGTCACTCCGGAAACGCCGGCGTCTTCAGTCTGACGCTTGTTCAGCAGCTGCTCCATGGTCTG
>DATIPL010000830.1:0-11545 GCA_035471965.1 Gammaproteobacteria bacterium | reverse complement strand
TCACCGTGGTCGGTTTCGAAATCGGTTACTGGTGGTTCACGCCCAGCCGCAGACGAAGCTTCGAGATTGTCTCCGACCCGGCGCTGAATGTGAAAACCCAGAGAAACCTCATCAGCTTTCTCATTCTGGGAGTACTCGGTTGGCTGATCTTCGTTGTCGACCAGGTGACGGCTTTTCAGGTTCCGGCAACGACACTGCTGTTGACCATGCGCGGCAGAATCGAGGGGGCCGCTGCTGACGCCAATCCGGTTCTCGGCTACTACGCGGGCATGGTGGTGGTTTCGGGGATCTATCTGGCCGCCGCGTCGGCCGTGGTGCTGATTACGCGCTCGAGAAAAGCCGGTCTGGTGGTGCTTACCTTGTGCTGGAGCGTGCTGGTGCTCACCGCCGCCATCGGTTTCATGCGCGGCTCGCGCGCGGTCTTTTTCTACGCCATCACGCCCCTGATAGTCGCCATCTGGTCGGTGGCGTCGGAACGGCGCGGACTGCGCTCGTTCCGCTGGATGTGGCTGGTCTCGGCGGCGTTCGTGATCATCGTCTCATGGGGCGCGATGTCGGCCATGCGCGGCGGTGATATCCGCAACTACGAGGGCGGCTGGGGAGCCATCAATCCGGAGCGACACGTCACGGGGGCCTTCAACATCTACGACTCGCTTGCAGAGATTGTCGAAGGCTTTCCGGAAAAAATTCCCTACCAGAACGGCAAGTCCCTGGTTGCGCTGGTTCTGGGATGGGTGCCGAGACCCGTCTGGCCCGACAAGCCGTATCCGTTCAGTCTGCATCTCACCCGCCTGAGGGGGGAGACCTTGAACGCCCGCTCGGCCAGCATTGCGTCGGGATTACCCGGGGAAGGTTACGGCAACTTCGGCTACTTCGGCGTGCTTCTTTGGGCGGGGCTTCTGGGGTTCGCCGCCAGGAAGGGCGACGACGCGATCCTGGGGCTGCATATTGCCCAGCCGCTGAAGATCCAGATTGGCGCGACGGCTGCAATCTGGACCGCGATGATCGTACGTGGTGGCGTTCCGGAAATGTTCTATATGGGTCTGTTCGTGATCATGTTCCCGGCCTTGCTGGCGGTGTACCTGAAAAAGGCGCAACGATACCTCCAGATGGCCGTGGGTCCCGGCTCCGGCCAGCCGTCTCGCCCCCATCTTTGATCGAATTCGGCTGCCAGCGTCGCTGGCCGCTGAAGTTTTCCGCTTCCCGGCCAATACTTGTAAGCATGAAGAGAGCGCTGCTTCCCTACAGGTATTTTGGCCCGCACCACTGCGCCCGAATCGAGCCGAGCCGTCGCGAGTTCGCTGCCGCCGGCCTGGAGCTCGTGCCGGTGAGCATCTTCCCGGACTCGCGCCAATACCGCTGGTCCGGGCCCATGGACCAGTCCGTGGTTCGACTCGACCTCAACGGCGACTCGCGCGATAGACTTTCCTCGCTCGACGTGACACGTCTCTACAGCGCCCTGTCGAGGCTGTCTCCGGACGTGGTCTTCGTCAACGGCTGGTCGGCCCGGGACGCCCTCTTGTGTCACGCCTGGTGCCTGTCAAACGGCGTGGCCCGGGTGCTCATCTCGGACAGTCAGGCCGAAGACCGGCCGCGGGGCGCTTTCAAGGAGTGGATGAAGTCGCGCCTCGTCGCAGGCTGTGGTGCATTCTTTGCAGCCGGGCAGTCCTCTTCACGCTATCTCCGGTCCCTGGGGGTACCGGCAAGCGCTATCACGCTCGGCTGCGACGTGGTGGACAACAGCCATTTCGCCAGGGCGAGGCGACTCCGGGGTGAGCCGGGATACCGCCTGCTGACCGTGAGCCGCCTGATTCCGGAAAAGAACCTTGTCGCTTCGGCGCAGGCCTTTCTCGAGTTCTGCCGCGCGCGAGATTCATCGCAGTCGTGGCGCTGGACCATCGTCGGTTACGGACCGGAGCAGCATCGTCTGCAGGCCATCGCGGACGGAAGCCGGGGCCGGATCGTGCTGGCGGGATTTCGCGATTACGAAGCTTTGGTTTCCGAATATGCGGGTCACGATCTCTACTGGCAGCCGAGCTTGAGTGAGCCTTGGGGACTGGTGGTCAACGAGGCGATGGCATCGGGAATGCCGGTGCTGGTGTCCCGCCAGTGCGGCTGCGCTGAAGACCTGGTGCGCGTGGATACGGGATGGCGCTTCGACGCTTCGTCGACACAAGGCCTGATCGGAGGACTCGAGGCTGCGGCCAATGACAGGAAAAGGTGGGCGGCCATGGGAGCGGCGGCCGCAGCGCAGATTGGCGACTGGGATCTGGATCGATTCGCTCAGGGCGCTCTGGGGGCTGCCCGTATCGCCCTCGCCAAGGCCTCCCCGGGGGAAGTGGCTCAGCGTGCCCGACCGTGATCCGAGCACACCGCGGGTGGTTCACGTGGTGCCCTCGCTGAACGTCGCCGGCGGTGGACCGGCGCGCAGCGTTATGCGCCTCGCTTGTGCGCAACAGCGGCTCGGCGTGCGCGTGCTGGTGGTCACCGGAGACGGTGGTCGAAGCAGCGGCGACGACGTGGCGGAATATTCCGGTCTTGATCTGGAGATTCGCTGCTGCCATCACTTGCCGCTCCCGTTCGAGCTTCCCAGCCGAAAGATGCTCCGGGTTCTGGCAGGGGAGATTGGCGGAGCCAACCTGGTTCACCTGCACAGCCTGTGGAACGGAACCATTACCGCGGCGGCACGATGCGCCCGCAGATCGGGGGTGCCGTATGTGATCAGCCCGAGGGGCATGCTTGACCCGGAAGCCATTCGCCAGAAGCAGACAATGAAGCGAATTTACCGGGCTCTGGTGGATCGTCCCACGTCGAACGCTGCGGCCGGGTTTCATTTCCTGACCCCGGATGAGCGGGATACGGCGGTTTGGCCGCCGCTCGCCGGGCAACGCACCGCGGTGATCCCCAATGGAATCGAGGTGGATGCGGTGCAGCGGGCGGCTCGTTCGTTTTCACCATCATTGTTCACCGAAGGCGGCCCCAATTTGCTCTTTCTCGGCCGGCTTCACGTCAGCAAGGGCCTGGCGCTGCAGCTGGACGCCTTGCGCCTCCTCAAAGACAAGGGCATCGACGCGCGCCTTTTGTTCGTCGGACCCGACGAAGGAGAGGCAGCTCGGCTGAGACGACTCGCGCGGGAGGCGGGGGTGGATGAGCGCGTGAATATTCTGGCGCCGGTTTACAGCGACCAGCGCTTCGCTTTGTTGAAAGGGGCCGATTGCGTGCTGCTGACCTCGCATTTCGAGGGAAATTCAGTTTCCGCGATGGAGACCATGGCCGTGGGCGGATTGCTCGTTGCTACCGACACCACCCACCTGGACGAGGCGGCGCGCCATGGCGCCGCCGTCCTGATCGGACGCGATGCGGAGGCGCTCGCGGATGCCGTGACTCGCGTTCTGCAGACTCCCCGGTTTGGCCAGTCGGTGCGCGAACAGGCTGTTGAATATGCGCGTTCGAAGCTGGAATCGGCGGTCATCGCCCGCAGAATGCTTTCCTTCTACGATGAAGTGCTGGCAACAGCATGTGCTGCCGGAGCACACGCGTGACACTGCTCGATGCAAGTGAAGAGGACGTTGCCGAGGAGATCAAACAGCTCGCGGTGGTCATCCTGACGCTGGATGAAGAACGAAATCTGCCGGCATGTCTTCAAAGTCTCGATGGTCTCGACGCAGAATTATTCGTCGTCGATTCAGGCAGCACGGACGACACCGTGCGCATCGCAAAAGAGGCCGGAGCCCACGTTTGCCATCATACGTTTGAGAATTACGCAGAGCAGCGCAATTGGGCGTTCGAGAATCTGCCGATTAAGACCCCGTGGACGCTTTGCCTGGATGCAGACGAGCGACTGACTCCCGAATTGCGCCAGGAAATCATCAAATGCATCAGCGCTCCGGCCGGTGGCGCGGACGGCTACATGATGAAACGTCGCACCTATTTCCTCGGCAAATGGATCCGCTACGGCGGTCAGTATCCGGCTTATCACCTGAGGCTTTTCAAAACCGGGAAGGGGCGCTGCGAAGATCGGCTCTACGATCAGCATTTCCTGGTCGACGGCCGGATCGCTTCGTTGAAGAACGATTACGTCGACATCATCACTGCTGACTTGAGCAGCTGGATCGATCGGCATAACCGCTGGGCGGCGCTGGAAGCGAGCGAAGTTCTGGCGCAGAAAGATCACCGACAGCCCGCGCAGGAGAAAGTCGTGGTGCCCGATCTTTTCGGCACTCCGATTCAGCGAAAGCGCTTTCTGCGCTCCGTCGTCTACCAGAATTTTCCGTTGTTTCTGCGGCCTTTTCTGTTCTGGATATACGGGTACCTGCTCAGGCTGGGTTTTCTGGACGGCGTGCCCGGGCTGATCTTCCATACCCTGCAACGTTTCTGGTTTCGCTTTCTCGTCGACGCGAAAATCTACGAGCGGCGAACGAATACCCGCCGGGAGTCCTCTTCTTGACGGCTCAAGCGGCCGTTTATGTCCTGGGACTGAACGCGTTTCACGCCGATTCGTCCGCATGCCTTTTCAAGGACGGGCGCCTGGTGGCCGCGGCGGAGGAGGAGCGCTTTCTTCGCAGGAAGCACTGGGCGGGGTTTCCGGCCGAATCGGTTCGTTATTGTCTCGAGCATGCGGACATCGACCTCCGCGGTGTCGGTCACATCGCCATCAATAGTGATCCGTTATCGAATCTGTGGCGCAAGCTGCTTCGGATTATGGCCAACCCCGGTATCGCGGGACAGATTGCGGCAAGAATCAGGAACGCGAAGGCGCGTCTTGAACTCGAGAGCGCCCTCGATGAGGCCATGCTTCCGGGTACTTTTACGGGGCGGGTGCACCGGGTCAATCATCACCTGGCGCATCTCGCGTCCGCGTTTCTGGTATCGCCGTTTCAAGAGGCGGTATGTGTTTCAGTAGACGGTTTCGGGGACTTCTCCAGCGCCGCATGGGGCTTGGGCAGAGGCAGCGATTTGCGACTCGACGGGCAGGTCCGCTACCCACACTCTCTGGGTATCTTTTATCAGGCCCTGACGCAGTACCTGGGATTTCCTCACTACGGCGATGAATACAAGGTCATGGGTCTCGCGCCTTATGGCGAGCCTCGCCACCTGGACGCAATGCGTGACATCGTGCGTCGCGGTAACGGCCCCGGCTTCGAACTCAATCTCGACTACTTCACCCACCACGAAGGTGGTTTCGAATATCGCTGGGACGGCGGATTGCCGGTGGTGGGACCGCTCTATAGCGAGAAGCTCACGAGGCGCCTGGGTCCTGCACGCGGCGAGGATCAGGCGCTGGAGCCGCATCATAAAGATCTGGCGCGATCGTTGCAGGCGCGTTACGAAGAGGTGCTTTTCGGTATGCTCAATTCCCTGCATCAGCGCTACGGACTGGACACGCTGGCGCTGGCAGGCGGCTGCGCCATGAACTCCGTCGCCAATGGCAAAATTTATGCGCATACGCCGTTCAGGCGCGTCTACGTGCAGGCAGCGGCGGGCGACGCGGGCGGCGCAATCGGTGCGGCCGCGTGGGCATGCCGCCGTGTCATGCGAGGCGAGCGGCCGCCGCCCATGGAGCATGCTTATTGGGGGCCCGACTACGACGACGATGCGCTGGCCGCAATCATCGAGAGCATGCGCCCTACGCTGTCCCAGAGCGACTGCCGGGTTCGCTCCATCGAGGACCAAAGTGAGCTTTGCGGAGCCACCGCAGGGGCCATCAGCGAAGGACTCGTGGTCGGCTGGTTTCAGGGTCGAATGGAGTGGGGCCCGCGCGCACTCGGTAACCGTTCCATCGTCTGCGATCCTCGGCGGGCGGACATGAAGGATATTCTCAATAGAAAGATTAAACGCAGGGAATCCTTCCGACCATTCGCGCCCTCGGTCATGCGCGATCACGTGTCCGAATGGTTCGAAACCGAAGACGACGTCCCGTTCATGATGCAGGTATTCAAGATTCGGGAGGAAAAACGCGAGCTCATTCCCGCGGTGACCCACGTCGACGGTAGTGGCCGCCTGCAGACAGTGACCGCGTCCAGCAACCCCAGATATTTCCACTTGATTGACGCCTTCCACCGGCGCACCGGCGTACCGATGATCCTCAATACTTCGTTCAATGAAAACGAGCCCATCGTATGCACTCCGGAGCAGGCCATCGACTGCTTTGTTCGAACCGATATGGACTGGCTGGTTCTCGGTAGCCACCTGATCACGCGCCAGTAGTCTGCCGTACCGAAGACGAATGCGATAAAGGTGACTTCCGCATACTCCGCCTGCTTTCACGGCAGCATCCTGCGACGGCAGGAACCCTCCAGCCGATGCGGACACGAGGCGTGATTTCCCGCTGACGCAATCGGATCGATTCACCGTCGGCGTGGTGCCTGATCCGGTAACGAGGGCCGCGTTTCTCCATCCCGACGGATCGCATACAAACTTTGATCGCCGGCGGCCCCCCTGATCGACCTTCCTCGGGGCTCCGGTGCGTGGCCGTTGCTCCTTCGGCTCCTCCACGCCCTCCCTTTTGCCTATCTCCCGCCGCTGTCAGGCGCGTTTCCGGGCTTCCACTTGATGCTGCAGCCGACGCTCGGCTTCTGCATTTCGGGCGCCCCGCGGCCCTCGAGCAGGGCATCGGCAGCGGAACGCAGGTCTTTCCCCGTTATCGGCTCCTTGTTGCCCGGCCGGCTGTCGTCGAACTGGCCGCGATAGACGAGACGGCCGTCACTGTCGTAGAGAAAAAAGTCGGGGGTGCAGGTGGCGCCGTAGGCTTTGGCAACGGACTGGGTTTCGTCACGCAGGTACGGAAAGGTGTAGCCGAAGCGCTCACTTTCCAAAATCATGTTTTCCAGCGAATCTTCGGGGTGACTGGAGGCGTCGTTGGAATTGATGCCGACCACAGCAAGTCCCTTGGGCTGGTATTCCTCGCCGAAAGCAGCCAGGGCTTCGCGCAAATGCTTGACGTAAGGACAGTGGTTACACATGAAAATCACAAGCAGTCCGCGAGCGTCGGCAAAATCGGACCTGCACACGCGATTGCCCCGCGTGTCCGGAAGCTCGAAGTCCGGCGCCGGAGTGCCGAGCTCGGTCATTTTCGAGGGAGTCAGAGTCATGGGATCGCCTGCCGTTGGTGTACTCTGTCAGCGTATTCCGTTACCAAGTTGAAAGCAGCGCAGCCGCGCTTCAGCTTCGGCGCATTGCCTGCAAAAAGGTTTAACGCTTACCGCCGATGGAGAAAAATGTCAAGAATTTTACGACCCGGTCCGAGGCGAATTTTAGCTGGAAATCAAGATGTTTTCGTCCTGACTGATCGTCTAAATTTCTCAAAAACCTATGCTAAGATTCGGGCATGTCACAATCCACGCTGTCATCACTGGCGCGATTCCAGACTCACGATCTGGCTGGGTTGATTTCGCTTTACGAAAGTAATTACCTGCGCCTGCTCAAGCTCGCGCCGGAGCTTGAGCAGATCAAAGGTACGGTAGTATCCCGTGTCGCCGGCGCGCTGGATCTCTACATGAGCGTCGAGGAACGATTCAAGTACACCACCACCATCCGATTGACCTACCGGTTCCGCGACGGTGATGAGTATGCGCCGGAACCCAATGCGCGGGTTTGCGTTTATCATGACGTGCGCTGCGTGGAACTGCTCGGTCACTGTCGGCGCAAGCGCATCAGGGGGGCATTGCACTGGCGTAGCGGTCGCATGGCGGAGCTCGAGCGACGATGGGAAATGAACCGCTTTTTGCTCAAATGGCTTCGGTTCTGCAGCCACCAGGGGCATCTATTTCTTGCATGCACGGCGAGACCGGCGGCGGTTCTAGAGCGTTAGAACCACGTCTCCCGAGGCCTTGCTGTTTTCTCGCGCCGTTTTCCGGCGGAGATTTTTCCACACAATCGAATTTGTCGCTTGCCGCCCGGGTGCCGTGCTCATGATCGATCGTGTCGTCAGCGGCGGACAGACCGGTGTCGATCGGGCTGCTCTCGACGCGGCGATCCACGCGGGGCTCGATTGCGGCGGCTGGTGCCCCAGGGGCAGGCGGGCCGAGGACGGCGCCATCCCGCACCGATACCGGTTGAAAGAAACCGGAAGCACGGACTACCGCGGACGCACCCGGCGCAACGTTACCGACTCCAACGGCACCCTGATTCTCGTCCTTGGCGAGTTGAGCGGAGGCACGGAGCTGACCCGCGATCTCGCACTGGCCGAGCGTAAACCACTTTTTGTCATCGATCTTGATTCGCCTCGGCCGTCGAGCGAAGTCCGTGGCTGGATCCGGGACAACCACATTCGCACGCTCAATGTTGCCGGACCCAGGGAGAGTCAGCGACCGGGCATCGCTGTCCGCGCGGCCGATTATCTGTCCGGGTTGTTCTCGGAGCTGAAGGCCGGCGCGGGAAACTCCGGGCTTCGGGCGAAACGCGACTCGAAGCAGGATCCCGCACATGAATGAGCGCGTGCTGCAAATAGCGCTCGACCAACGGGAAAGCGTGTCCGCATCTCTCATCGCTCCGGAGAGACGCGGTCAAGACAGATCCACGCTGCTGGTACTCGCCCACGGAGCAGGTAACGACATGCGCAACCCACTCCTGAGCTTTGTTTGCGAGGGCGTCGCCGGCAGCGGAATCGCTACCCTCAAGTTCAATTTTCCGTACAAGGAGAAGGGACGCAACGCGCCGGACCCGGCACATAAGCTGGAGGCCACGTGGCGCGCGGTGCTGAGCTACCTACGCCGCGATCCCGCGCTCGATTTCGATTGCATCTTCGTCGGAGGCAAGTCGCTCGGCGGGCGAATCGCTTCGAGGGTGGCGGCCCAGGGCGAGCCGGTCGATGGTCTCGTGTTCCTGGGCTACCCGCTGCACCCGCCGGGGAAACCGGAGAGACAACGTACGGCGCACTTCCCGCACATCACCGTGCCTTCGCTCTTCATCCAGGGCACGCGGGATAATCTTTGCGATCTCGCATTGCTTCGCGCAGCCCTGCCTCGCATCCGGGGCGAAACCGATCTGCAGCTGGTCGAGGGCGGCGATCACTCGTTCAATTTGCCCAAGCACATGGCCGCGGGGCAAATGGAGGCGTGGCGGGAAATTGTCGCGGCGGTGGTGAACTGGATTGGTGCCCGCCAGCCGTCACTCAAAGGCCAGAGATGCTCTCGGAGCTAGCGAGCGCAGGCGAGAAAAGGCAAGAACAGGCTTACGATGCCCGATTTACACGCGAGAAAATGAGCATTCGAGCCTGCTTATGGCGTTGTATCGGCAAGCACGGCGATTCCGAGTCAGACTCTAACCCGATCGGCTATCGTCCTCGCTGGCCGGCGCGGTGATTGTGATCATGCGCTCGGACAACGGCGTCGGCGCCTTGCCCAGCCGGTGCTCGTACACCACGGTGTAGGCGAGCACGCGCTTGACGTACTCCCGGGTCTCGCTATAGGCGATATTCTCGATCCAGACGTCCGCGGGAACCGAGCCCGATTGCGGCCGCCACGCCTCAACCCGATGCGGTCCTGCGTTGTAGGCGCCGAGAGCGAGCACATGGTTGCCCTGGGTCCGGTCGAGCAGACGGCGGAAATACGCCGTGCCGAGCTTCACGTTGAGGGCGGGATCGAACAGCTCGCTGCGTCGCTTGAGGCGCACGCCCACGGATCGCGCCATCCGTCGCCCGGTGGATGGCATCAGCTGCATCAGTCCGCGGGCGCCCCGGGGAGAGGCGGCGTCGATCTTGAAGGCGCTCTCCTGGCGAATCATCGCCAGTATCATGGCCGGCTCGAGCCCGTGATCCGACGCGTGCCGGGCGACTTCCTCTTCATGGGCGACGGGGAAGCGCAACCTCAGATCGTCGCGGTAGGGGGTTCGCGCCACGGTCAGAATGCCGACGTCATGCCATTCCCAGCGCTGTGCGAGCTTGGCCGCCTGGGCCCGCTCCACCACGTCCAGATTCGGGATCCAGTGGTACCATTCGCGGCGCGCGTCCAGGGCCCTCCCGAGGGCGAGCAAGGCGCGAATGCGTCGGCCCGGTGGGGTGCTTGCCAGTCGTTGCAGGGCCTCGTCGTCGAAGATCAGCGGATCGTCACTGAACTGGTACGGCGCCCCGATGGCATCCGCGGCAAGAAAACCGTAGTAGCTTCTCTCGCTTGCGATGCTTCGAAACAGCGACCCGGCGACCTGCGGATAGCCGAGCGCCTGCAGCGCCCGGGCCCGCCAGTATCGCCAGCGCTCGGCGTTGTGGCCGCTGGCTTCCGGGTCAGGCAGCACCTCGAGCGCTTCGCGCCAGCGCTCGTGCAGCAGCGCGTTGGCCAGACGCCAGTGACGCAGGTATTCGCTTTCGCTCGGTACCTTTGCAAGCCAGTCACCGGCCTCGGCGCGTCCCTCCCGGGCGAAGGAGAGCCCGATTCGGCGATATACACGCCGCGCAAGCGTCTCGCCGAAGGGATACTTGGAGGACAGATACCGCCACAGCGCCGCCGCGGCTTCCGGGTCCGAACGCGCCAGGCGCTCCACCGCGTAGACCCGCATTCGCGCGTTCAATACCTCGTCGCCGTCATCCGCAACGCGCTTGACGCGATCGGGCGACGACCTGAGCGCAATCCAGTCCTCGAGAAGCGGACGCTGCTCTTTCGGCAGATAACGCGAAAGATACTTGGCGAGGCCCGTGCGGTGGCTCTGCATCGCGAGCCAGATGCGTTCCCAGACCAACTCTTCGCTCAGGTGACCGGCATTGATCCAGGACTCGAACACCGGATCGCATTCGGCTGGACGCGATTGTCCGTGCAGCCAGACCTCGGCAACCTGTCCGTAGGCAGCCTCCCTTTCCCCCGTCAGGATCTGAGCGCGCAGAAACTGGCAGTGCAGAGCGACGTCACCGGTCGCCTCGTAGAGTTCGAGAAAGGATTTCCAGTGACCTTGGTTGGCCAGCTTTTTGAGCCAACGGCGCTTGAGCCGAGGAGTGAGCGGCAGATCGCCGTAGCGGGTCAGAAAGGCCTCCACTTCCTCCGGCTTTGCGCGGGAAAGCCGCCGTGACAAATCCGCGTAAAGCAAGTAGGGATAAAGCGGATAGTCTTTCAAAGATTCCGCCAGCCTCAGAAAACGATCGCGCTGTGCGAGCTTGATTGCCCGCTCCGCCTCGAGGAAAGGTCGGTCTTCGGACCTGGAAGCCGAGGGAGCCGGGACCGGCGAGAGCAGGGCGAGCGCTTCGCCGCCCGGATCCGACTCCGCCGCGGCCAAAGGCGGGGTCGAAACGAGCAAACCCAGCGCGAACGCCAGCCAGGCGCCGTGCCAGCATGGGCTGCCGCAGCACCGCCTTTTCGCGGGTAAATCCCGCGGCTCCGGCGGATCGGAAAGACAGTCCCGGGAAATAAAAGCCGTGGTGGATTTCACCTGCTGTTTAACGGAAAGTTTCGTTCTTATACATAGTTCTTAGTCGCCGGAGGATCACTCCGCAAGCCGATTCCTTCATTCTCAGTGCCCCAAATTCCCATGCCGCATGACCATTCTCCATTCAAACGCGCCAACGAGTCCATCAAGACCTTGCTGGAGGTTATGGCGAGACTGCGCCATCCGACTGACGGTT
>DATIPL010000829.1:0-2086 GCA_035471965.1 Gammaproteobacteria bacterium | reverse complement strand
AAGAGGCGGGCGCGCTGGCTCGGCGCAGGGCGCCGTACAACGAGCTGGCGTCGCTGTGTGCGGTTGCGGCGCTGGTGCTGCTTCTTATGGAATCCTGGCTAGGGATGCGTTTCGGTGCCCCGCTGAACCGGGAACCGGCGGCAGGCCGTCCGGCCGGCGCCGGGAATGTCCCGTTTGGGCGAAGGAGCGATGACCAAGCTACTCGAGTGGCTGTTTGATCTCGAGCGTATCCGGCTCGGCGAGGATGCTCCGCTGCTGCTGCGGTGGGGGAATCCGCTGGAGGCGTGGGTGCTGTTCTGCGTCGGGCTGGCGGCCGCGGCGTGGATCGCGCTGGCCTACCGTCAGGAGCCGACGAGCGCGCCGCGTCGTGCGGGCCTCGCCGTGTTGCGCTGCGCGGTCGTCGGGCTGGTGGTGGCGGTGTTGTGCCAGCCGGTCCTCGTGCTTCAGCGGAACCGGGTCGAACCGTCGCACGTCGCGCTGGCCGTCGACACCTCGCAGAGCATGGCGTGGAGGGACGTGTACGAGGACGTGGACCTGGCTCGATCGGTGCGCGCCGGGGCGGGGCTGGACCCGGACGATTCCGAGGTGGCCGCCAGCAGTGATCAGCTTCCCTCACGGCTGGAGCTGGTTCGTCTGGCGCTGCTTCGCGATGACGCTGCGCCGTTGCGACGGTTGCTCCAGCGCAACGGGTTGCAGTTGATCAGCTTTGACGGGAGCGTCGAGAGCCACGGCTTGTATCCGCGCGGCGGCTCGGCCGTTGCCGAGCTGGGCGATGCGCTCGGTTCGCTCGTCGCAAAAGGGACAACAACCGACATCGGCGGCGCGATTCGCGAGATCATCGAGAAGAGCGAAGGCCGGCGGCTGGCGGCGATCGTCCTGGCAAGCGACGGACAGGCCACGCACGCGGGCAACCTGAAGGACATGCTCGATCTGGCGGCGGGGAGGCAGGTTCCGATCGTCCCGCTTCGCATCGGCTCCCCGCAGCGCCCGCGGGACGTGGAGGTGACGCTGGTCAAGGTGCCCGAGACGGTTTTCGTCAACGACCTGCTGGTGGTGCAGGCGGAATTGAGCGCCTCCGGCCTGACGGATGCTGCCGAGGTTGAGGTTCGGCTTGTGCACACGGCAACGGACGAGGTTGTCGCGCGGGAGCGTGTCGCACTCGAGCCGGACGGTCCGGCCGGTGCGCTGAGGCATGACACGTTTGTGTCACTCCGATACAAGCCGACTCAAACCGGACTGGCCCGCTTCCGTATCGAGGTGCCGCCGCTGAAGGACGAGTGGATTACGGAGAACAACGAGGACGAGGTGGAGGTTGCGGTGGTGGAGGACCGGCTCCGGGTGCTGTACGTGGAGGGATATCCGCGATACGAGTATCGCTACGTCAAGAACGCCCTTCTTCGGGAGCAGACGGTCGATCTGAGCGTTCTGCTTCTGCGAGCCGACGAGCGATTCGTCCAGGAGGGTACGACGCCGATCCGGCGCTTTCCGGAGAGTGCGGAGGAGCTGAACCGCTTCGACGTGGTGGTTTTCGGAGATGTCGATCCGGAGGGCGGCTGGATCGCCGACGCCCAGCTCGAATTGCTGGTCGATTTCGTGGGGGTTCGCGGCGGAGGCTTCGGCCTGATCGCCGGGGAATACGCCGCGCCGCATCGCTTTGTGGACACACCGCTCGAGAAGCTGATCCCGGTTCAGATCGACTCGACGTTCAGCGGTCGCTACGAGGGGACACTCGACGCGGGGTTCAGTTTGCAACTGACGCCGGAAGGGCGGCGCAGCGGCCTCTTCCAAGTCGCGGCCGGACAAGGTGAGAACGGCAGCAAACTGTTCCACCGCCTGCCGAAGCTGTACTGGGCTGCTCGGACGCTGGGGCCCAAGCCGGGCGCGTCGAGTCTGGCGGAGCATCCGAGCCGGCAAGCATTCGGCGGTCTCTACGGGTCGCGGTCGCTCATGCTTCCGATTGTGGTCACGGGGCGGTATGGGGCGGGCAAGCTGTTCTTTCAGGGAACGGACGACACCTGGCGGTGGCGACGCCGGACGGGTGAGTTCCTGCACGACGCATACTGGGTGCAGGTCGTTCGAGCGCTGA
>DATIPL010000828.1:0-2556 GCA_035471965.1 Gammaproteobacteria bacterium | reverse complement strand
AACGCTCAACGCGAGTGGACCCGGGTCGCAGATCAACGTGATCGGTCCCAATTTAGTCATGCCAAGTTTCGACGGTGTCGGAATAGTCGTGGGCCGTAATGGCGTCGGAACGATGAACGTTTCTGCCGGGGCCATCATTAGCATAACGAGCGTATTCGATCCCAGTGACCTAACGACCACGCCGAACTTCGATATTGGCGCCAATGCCACGGGTTCCGGAACGGCGACCATCAGCGGAAGCGGCTCTTCGCTAACTCTGACCGACACCTCGGGCAATGAATTCGGCTCCATGGACATTGCTAGGTTTGGAACGGGGACGCTCAATATCCTCGATGGCGCCTTTGTCGCGAATGACGCGCAAGGTGTTACAACGATTGCACGCGAAGCCGGGAGTACCGGCACCGTCTTGGTTGAGGGCACGGATGCCGACACGATTTCGATCCTCGATGCCGGATTTCGGCTCCTTGTGGGCGAGAATTATAATTTCAATACCGATACTCCCCTTGGTCTAGGGACCGGCGGCACGGGCACGCTCATCATCGGCGAGTTCGGTACGGTGATCGCCGACGAGGTCTTCATCGGTACGGACGGGACGATTCAGGGCACAGGGGCCGGCGGAGAAGCAACCGCGAATGCGGCCCTGAATGCCGGTAGCGTAACGCTCCACGGCGGGACCATCGCTCCGGGATTCTCGGCCGGTACGCTGACCATGAGCGGCGACTTCGTGATGACAAGCGGCCGGCTGGATATCGAACTGGGCGGGGCGGAACGCGGGCTCTCCGATCTGATCAATATCTCGGGCATGGCGGAACTCTCCGGCGGCCTGGTCGAGTTCGCGCTCATCAACGGCTATGTGCCGGGTGCGGGTGATGCGATCGCCTTCTTGAACGCGTTGAATGGCCTCTCTGCGGAGGCCACGTCGCTGTCAGTCGCCGTATCCGGCGTGACGACCGATTTCCAGTTCGAAGTGTCCTATGGTCCAGGCGATGCCACCTTTACCGCGCTCAACGACGCGACCGCCGGGAACAGCGTCATCTTTCGGGGAGGCGACCTGGACGACGTCTTCGAGGGCGGCGCCGGCAACGACGTGCTTTCGGGCGGCGGTGGGAGCGACCGACTGACCGGCGGCGCCGGATCGGATCTATTCCTGTTGGCTGCGGGCGACGGCGGGGCGACCCTCTCCGAGGCCGACTTTTTCTCGGACTTCCAGGACGGTAGCGACCTGATTGGCCTGACCGGGGGACTGACCCCGCAAGATGTTTCGGTCTCGGCGAGCGAAACCGGCGATGCGGTTATCTCGATTTCCGGATCAGGAGAGATTTTGGCCATGCTGCAGGGGGTGACACAGGATCTTCTCGACCAAAGCGATTTTATCAGCGTGGCGTGAGCCATGGATACCAAGGGCAATGGCCGGGATCACGAGACTGGGTCTTCGGCGAACGAGCTCGAAGGCAGTACGTCGGGAACTGGGCCCAGAGCGGCGACAAGCGCCGGCGCCGCTCTTCCGCTCTTTTATCGAGATCCGACCGTCCTTCAGGCTGAGGTTCACAGTGCCAAGGGGATCCGGCGCGATTGCGGCTATCATTTTGCCAGGCATACCCATGCCGTGCCCCTGCATCTCGCCGAGTTCCGATCCGCCTTAGCCCACTATCCAATTGTTTTTGCCCCCGAGGCCGGTGGTACGCCACTCGCGCTGCTCGGCACTCAGAGCAATCAGAATCACTTCGTGGGCGAAGACGGAAGATGGGAACCCTCGGCCTATGTGCCAGCCTATGTTCGGCGCTACCCCTTCATCACCGCACGAAACGAGACTGACGGGACTCAGGTCTTATGCATCGACCTTGACAGCGATCTCGTGGTCGATCTCGAAGGCAGGCAAGATGCCGAGCCGCTATTCGTTGCCGGCGCCGCGAGCGAATACACGAAACAAATGCAATCCTTCTGTGCGGCCTTCGACCGGGAAATCGAAGCGACTAAGGAGTTTATTTCGGCTCTCGAAGCCGAGCAGACCCTCGTTGACAAAGAGATCAAGCTTGGCTTGCCCGACGGCACCAACCAGGTGATGACCGGCTTCAGGCTGGTCGACCAACAAGCTTTCGATGCACTGGCGGAGTCGACCGTGGTCGCATGGCACAAAAAAGGCTGGGTTTCAGCGATTCACTGGCACTGGGCCTCGATGGACAACCTTGTTCGGATGATCACCAAGCGCACGTAGCAACAATGGACTGTGAAGTTTTCGAACAGATCGACGCGATGACATAATCGCCGGATCCGCAAATGCGGCACTGGGCAAGAAGGGTTGGATTGACAATGGGGCGGACGATCGCGACCGCTCTATTGGCTTTGCTGGTATTTTTCCGGTGGCTCGATCCAGCACCCGTCGAGACGCTTCGGCTCAAGATCTTCGATTTCTATCTGAACCTGTTTCCGCGCTCGCCCACGGCTCAGCCGGTCGCCGTGGTTGACATCGACGAGGAATCGCTGGCCGAGATCGGCCAATGGCCCTGGCCGCGCACGCTGGTCGCAGAGCTGATCCATAGGATCCAAGCGGCGGGC
>DATIPL010000827.1:0-8375 GCA_035471965.1 Gammaproteobacteria bacterium | reverse complement strand
AGATGTCACGGCACGCGCCGATACCGCGGAAGATACGCTCGCCAGGAAGAGCCGCGAGGGGGACGTCGTTTCCGGCGGGCACCTCGTCGCCAAAGCCCTGAAGAGCGAGGGTGTCGACACGATTTTTACGCTGTGCGGGGGTCACATCATCGATATCTACGACGGCTGCATAGACGAGGGCATCCGCGTCATCGATGTTCGCCACGAGCAGGTGGCTGCCCACGCGGCGGACGGCTACGCCCGGCAGACCGGACGCCTGGGCTGTGTCGTGACGACGGCGGGGCCGGGTTGCACCAACGCGGTGACCGGCGTCGCCACCGCTTTTCGATCGGAGAGTCCGGTGCTGCACATCGGCGGCCAGGCGGCGCTGACCCAGCATCGCATGGGCGGGCTGCAGGATCTTCCCCACGTGGACCTGATGCGGCCTATCACCAAGTTCGCCTCGAGCGTGGCGTCCACCGAGCGGGTGGCGGACATGGTGGCGATGGCGGCGCGCGAGTGCTTCACCGGTGCGCCCGGACCGAGCTATCTCGAAATACCCAGGGATGTGCTCGATCGGGAAATCCCCATGGAAAAAGCCGTCCTCCCTCAGCCGGGACATTACCGCGCCTCTACGAAATCCATCGGCGATCCGGCGGACATCGAGCGGCTCGCCGATCTGCTGGTCAACTCCGAGCGCCCTGCGATCCTGCTGGGGCAGCAGGTATGGTCGTGCCGGGGTCATAAGGAAGCCATCGACATGGTGCGCGGACTGAACATTCCCGCTTACTTCAACGGAGCCGGACGCGGCCTGCTGCCGCCGGGAGATCCCCATCACTTTCACCGCACGCGAAGGGACGCGTTCAACAAGGCCGACGTCATTGTCATCGTCGGCACGCCTTTCGATTTTCGAATGGGTTACGGAAAGCGTCTGAGCAAGGAGGCGACCATCGTGCAGATCGATCTCGACTACCGCACGGTGGGCAAGAATCGCGACGTTTCCCTTGGTATCGTCGGGGATCCGGGAGCGGTGCTCAAAGCGGTGCACGACGCCTCCAGTGGCCGCGCGGACAACCGCGCCAAAGCGCGTGAGGGCTGGCTGGAGGAGCTCAGAGGCCTCGAGAAGGCGAAGACCGACAAGCTCATGCCGCTGTTCAAGTCCGAGAACAATCCTATTCACCCCTACCGCGTCGCCTGGGAGCTCAACGAGTTTCTCGGCGAAGACACGATTTATATCGGTGACGGCGGCGACGTGGTCACCATCAGTGCCCAGGCGGTGCAGCCGCGGGCTCCGGGCAACTGGATGGACCCGGGCGCGCTGGGCTCGCTCGGCGTCGGCACAGGCTTCGCGCTCGCTTCCAAAATTGTGCACCCGAACAAAGAGGTGCTTTGCTACTACGGCGACGGATCCTTCGGCATGACCGCCTTCGACATGGAGACGGCGAACCGATTCGGCGCGCCGTATATCGCGGTCATCGGCAACAATTCCGCCATGAACCAGATCCGCTACGGCCAGATCGCAAAATACGGGGAAGAAAGAGGCGATATCGGCAATCTGCTCGGTGACATACCGTTCTCGAAGTTCGGAGAAATGCTGGGCGGCTACGGAGAAGAGGTGCGCGAGCCCGGTGAAATTGCGCCGGCGCTGAAAAGAGCCCGTGAGGCGGTCAAAGGCAGCGGAAGATCCGCGGTGGTCAATATCTGGGTCGATCCCAGGGAATACGCGCCCGGAACAAAAAATCAAACCATGTACAAATAGCTTCCGATACATGGCAATTCGCGAGGCCGGAATCGGCCTCGCGTCTTTCTGATTCCAAACCACTGAAAAATCCGTTCGCGAATTTTTCAGTGTCGCGAAGTGACAAGCGCGGCTTGCACTTTGCTCTGGATTTCGACACCTCCGAGGTGCCGGGGAACAGCGGCATATACCCGTGCCACCGGACCCTCTCAATGATTCGGAGGTTCCTTGGTTTTCTGCTCGATAATTGAGGTTTTCTGACGATGGGTAAAGCATTGGAAGGCGTTCGTATCCTCGACATGACACACGTGCAGTCCGGACCGACGTGCACGCAGCTGTTGGCATGGTTCGGCGCCGACGTAATCAAGGTCGAGCGTCCCGGCGTCGGCGACGCCACCCGGGGTCAGCTGCGCGATCTTCCGGAAGTCGACAGCCTTTACTTCACCATGCTGAACCACAACAAGCGCAGCATTACGCTCAATACCAAGAGCGAGAAGGGAAAGGAGATCTTTCGCCGCCTGATCGAGGAGTGCGACGTCATGGTGGAAAACTTCGCCCCCGGCGCCCTCGACCGGATGGGCTTTTCCTGGGAGCGCATTCAGGAGATAAATCCGAGGCTCATTTACGCCTCCGTGAAGGGTTTCGGACCGGGGCCCTACAAGGATTGCAAGGTCTACGAGAACGTAGCCCAGTGCACCGGCGGGTCGGCAAGCACCACGGGATTCGACGACGGCCCGCCGCTGGTGACGGCGTCGCAGATCGGCGATTCGGGGGCGGGCCTGCATCTTGCGCTCGGCATCGTCACCGCGCTGTTTCATCGCGAAAAGAGCGGACGCGGACAGCGGGTCGAATGTGCGATGCAGGATGGCGTGCTGAATCTTTGCCGGGTGAAGCTGCGCGATCAGCAGCGCCTTGCCCACGGACCCCTCAAGGAGTACCCCCAGTATCCCAACCGCGAGTTCGGCGACGCCGTGCCGCGCGCGGGAAACGCATCGGGTGGGGGGCAACCGGGCTGGGTGGTCAAGTGCAAGGGCTGGGAGAAGGATCCCAATGCGTACATTTACGTCATTACCCAGGCGGCAGCTTTTCCGGCGCTGGCCAAGGCCATTGGACGTGCTGACTGGCTCGACGATCCCGAATGGAACACCCCCGAGGCGCGCCTGCCGAAGCTGGAACAGGTATTCGACGAAATCGAAAAATGGACGATGACCAAGGATAAATTCGAGGTCATGGAGATCCTCAACCCGCTGAACGTCCCCTGCGGCCCTATCCTCTCCATGAAGGAGCTGGCGGAAGAGCCATCGCTTAGAAAAACCGGCACCGTAGTGGAGGTCGATCATCCGACCCGCGGCAAGTACCTCACCGTAGGCAATCCGATTAAGCTTTCAGATTCCCCCGCGGAGGTGAGGCGATCGCCGCTGCTGGGTGAGCACACCGAGGAGATACTCAGGGACGTGCTCGGATTCTCGCAGGACGAGATTCAAGAGGCCCAGTCCTCCGGCGCGGTGGGGAACGAACAGGCAACGGCCGCCGCCTGAGAGGAAAATTCGCGCCGACACGTGCGGAACTGAGGTCGCCCGCCCGTGGATTTTCGGCAGAAGTCGGGCTGCAACACCTAAATCGACGCATCGGAGCGCACTCACCATGCCTTTTAAAACCCTGCTCATGCCGATACGGGACAGTGACACCAGCACCGAGCTGATGGAAACCGGGCTGCTCGTGGCCAAGCGTTTCAACGCGCACCTGGACCTGCTCTATGTGCGTGCAGATCCCAGAGAAATGCTTCCCTATGCCACACTTGGACTTTCCAGCGGCATGAAGGCGTCCGTGCTCGAAAGCGCAGAGCGCGCAGGCGAAGAGCAGGGGATTCGGCTTGAATCCAAGCTCGACGAGTTGTGCAAGCGTCACGGGGTGCCGCGATCGACCCGCGGCGACACTCCCGGAAAGACCAGCGCCGGATGGCTGGACGAACGGGGATTACGCAATGAGCTCATCGGGCGCCTGGGCCGGCTGGCGGACGCCGTCATCATGCCGAGGCCGATGCGGGTGTCACCACCTCCGAGCTCGTTCGAAGCGGCGGTGCGGGAAACCGGGCGGCCCGTAATCATGGTGCCGAGAAAAACAGTGCATTCCATGCTGTCGAAACACGTTGCCATCGGCTGGAACAACAGCAAGGAAGCGGCCCAGGCCATGGTTGCCGCGGTCCCGTGCCTGCGCGAGGCCGAGTCGGTCACCGTCATGGTGACGGAGAAGCGGGTCAACAGGCGTCCGAGCGCAGACGAGGTCGTGGTGTATCTCAAGTGCCACGGGATCAGCGCGAAAATCGGAATGCTCGACGTGAGTAATCGCTCGGTAGGCGAGGCCCTCCTTGCCCAGTCGAAGGAAGCCGGGGTGGATCTGCTCGTCGTCGGCGGTTACAGCCGCAGCCGCCTGAGAGACGTGGTGATGGGTGGCGTCACGACCCATCTTCTTAAGCACGCCGAGCTGCCGGTGTTGATGTATCACTGAGGGGGATTCCAAGGAAGGCACCTGCTTTCGGCTCCCGGGGAAATCGAATGCACTCCGGGAGCGTGATCAGTGATTCGTGGCTCGGTGCTGAAACCTCCGCCTCAGCCATTCTCGATCGTCGAGTCATACCCGCCGCTGACTGGTCACTGTTCACTAATCTCCCGTCACCCCCTCGAAGCGATTAACGAGGTCACGGGTGTCGACGCCGACACGACGCCGTTCAACGAGCACGTTACATCACGGCCTCGATGCCGAACCTGCCGAATTCGTTCTTCTCGAAATTCGCCCGAAACATGCCGCGAAGCCTCTCGGCGGCGCTGTCATAGGCCTCCTTGTCTTTCCACACGTTGCGTGGATTCAGGATTGCGTCGTCCACCCCCGGGCAGGCCCCGGGTATCTTGAGGCCGAACACCGGATGTTGTTCCAGCTCCACTTCGTCGAGCTTCCCGTCCAGCGCCGCATCCAGCAGGGCCCGGGTATCCCTGATCGAGATCCTGTCGGCCACCCCGGCGGGCCCGCCGCACCAGCCGGTATTGAGGAGAATGCAGCGCGCCTTGTGGGATTCCATTTTGTCCTTGAGCAATCCGGCGTATACGGACGGACGGTGAGACATGAACGGCGCGCCGAAACAAGCGCTGAAGGTTGCCTTGGGCTCGGTGAGGCCGACTTCGGTGCCAGCGAGCTTGGCGGTGAATCCTTGAACGAAGTGGTACATGACGTCTCGGCCTTCAAGCACCGATATCGGCGGCAGGACTCCGAATGCGTCCGCCGTCAACATTACGATGGTCTTTGGATGGTCGCCGCGTGCGCCTGCCGCCACATTGGGGTTGCAGCTGAGCGGATAAGAGAAGCGGGTATTCTCCGTAATCGAACCGTCGCTCAAGTCCAGCTCCTGAGGATCTGTCTCTTCGATCGACTTACCCGGAAGCGGCGGTACGTTTTCGATAATCGTTCCGGGCATTGAAAGCGCGGCGGCAATCACCGGCTCCGCGTCCTTGTCCAGATCGATCAGCTTGGCATAACAGCCGTCCTCGAGATTCGAAATGCCCACGTGAGTCCAGCCGGTCTCGTCGTCGCCGATGAGCTTGCGGCCCGGGTCGGCGGAAAGCGTCGTCTTTCCCGTTCCGGAAAGACCGAAAAGAATGGCGCTGTCGTCTTTTCCGCCGATGTTCGCCGAACAATGCATGGAGAGATAACCCTCGTTCGGCAAAAGAAAGTTCATTACCGTAAAGATGGTCTTTTTCACCAGCCCGCAGTAATCTGCGCGCCCTGCGACCAGGCAGATCTGGTTGCGGAAATCGATGATCGCGGCTCGATCGGATCGGCTGCCGTCGCGTTCGGGGTCGCAGCGGAACGACTGAACGTTGAGCATCGTCCAGCGCTTCTTCTCCGCGTTCTCGATGCCGTTGACCTGTTTTGGAAACATGTTGTGGGCGAACATGGCGTGGGATGCGTATTCACCGACGAAGCGGTACGGCACCGAGTAGGTCGGGTCCGCCCCGGCGTAGACATCCTGGACATAAAGATGTCCGCCCCGATTGTTGAGATGCTCGACGACCCTTTTCAGCAAGCCTTCGTACTTCTCCGGGTCGTAGGGCTTCAAATTATCCTTCCACCAGACGTCGCCCTCGATCTCCGGCCAGCAGACGGCGAAAGTGTCATCCACCGGGCGTCCGGTGCATGTGGGATCGGTGTAGAACACGAGGGGACCGTTCAAGCCCAGCTTGGTGGGAAAAGCTTTCTGGTCAGTGTCGGGACCGCCCACCTTCACGCGCCCGCGATCATTGGCAATGGCCTCCTTGAACAGCGCATCCTTGGGCAGATTGTATTTATAAGAGAGTGATTTGAGCCCGAGCTTGCATTCGAGCGCAGCGCGAAAATCCATCGTAGTGAAACCCCGGTGTTCGATGTGGTGATTGCCGCCCGGGTCCGGTCAACCGGTATCTGGTGACGTGCTTTTTCGGGCGTGTTTTTGCGAAACATCAAGCTTACCGGCGCAGCCGCCGGCGGGGCAACCTCGGAGCCCGACAAGAGTTGGGGAACCTTCTTCGCTGCGGAGCCGATCCCCGTCGGAAGCCCTCAGACGCGACCTGCCGGCCCCATGGGCAACTCCCGGCGCACCCGGGTCAGCGTGTCCGGGTCGACGTCCCCCAGGCTCACTCCGACCTTTTCCCCGGCGTCCACCAGCACCCTGCCCCAGGGATCCACCAGCAGGGAATGACCGTAGGATCGATATTCCGGATGGTGTTGCCCCACTTGGGCCGGGGCGGCCACGTAGAATTGATTCTCTATGGCCCTGGCCCGAAGCAGCACCGACCAGTGGGCCTCACCGGTAGGGGCGGTAAAATTAGACGGCACGAAAACGATCTCGGCGCCTCGAGCGCGCAACTCCTGGTAAATGTCGGGAAAGCGCAGATCGAAACAGATGGTAAGCCCGATTTTACCAATGTCCGTGCTCACCACAGGCGGCGGCTCGGATCCCCGGATAATGGTTTCGCTTTCCTTGATGCGAAGATCGGGAAGCTCTACGTAGAACAGATTGATCTTGCGATACACGGCCGCAATCTCGCCGCCGCGGTCTATCAGCACCGAAGTGTTGTACACGCGGCCCGTTTCGGCCTCCGATCGTTCGTGTATGCTGCCGAGCAGAATCATCATCCGGTGTCTCCTGGCGGCCGCGCGGAAGCCTCCGACGGTAGGACCGTCGAGGGTCTCCGCGATGGCGAGCTTGCCGGCCCGCGGGCCGATGTACAGAAACACCTCGGGGTAGGCCAACAGATCCGCGCCGGCTTTGACAGCTTGCGGAATCAGGCTTTCGGCAACGGCCAGATTCTGGGAAAAATCTTCGCCCGACGTCGTTTGCGCCAGAGCAAGTCTTATCATCGTACCGGACAACGCCTGCAATCGGATCCAGGGGCTCGCAGGGCAACACGTCTTGCCGAAACATCGAACAGCAAAGCGACATGTTAGATCAAGTCGAGATTGAAGTATCGGAAAACGACATTGACGAGCTCGGGCACGTGAACAATGCGCGCTTTCTCCAGTATTTCGAACGCGGCCGAATCCACTGGTACAATTCCATAGGACTGTTCAATGACTCATCGTGCGGCCGGCGGCTGGGAACGGTGGTCGTTTCCATGAAAATCAATTTTCGGCGCGAGTGTTTTCAGGGCGATGTCCTGACCGTTCGCACTGCACCGCGGTCGAGGGGCAACCGAAGCTACGTTCTTTATCAGGAAATTCGAAACGACGCTGGCGAGCAGGTCGCTGACGCCGAGGTGACCAGCGTGGTGATGAACCTCGATCTCAGGTCGAGCATCGATTTGCCCGCCGCGCTCGCGGCTCAGTTCGCAAGCACAGTCCCCGCCGAAGATTCAACTGAACTGAAGGAGAAGCAATGAGAATCATCGTCAACGGCCAGCAGGCATTCGGAAAAAGTGTGCTCGAGTCCTTGCTCGAGCATGGAGAAGAAGTCGTCGGAGTGTACTGCGAACCGGACAAGGAAGGCCGTCCCGCGGATCCAATAAAAGAGGCGGCGCTGGAGCGAAAGGTGCCCGTGTTCCAGCCCAAGTCCTACCGCAAACAGGAGGTGTGGGATCAGATGGCCTCACTGAAAGCGGATCTTTGTGTCATGGCCTACGTGACCCTGTTCGTGCCGGAGGAAGCGCTGGCGATCCCGACCCACGGCAGCATTCAATACCACCCTTCGCTGTTGCCCAAGCACCGGGGACCGAGCTCCATCAACTGGCCCATCATATGGGGAGAGAAGAAGACCGGGCTGACCATCTTCTGGCCGGACAACGGCCTCGACGAAGGCCCGGTGCTGATGCAGAAGGAGGTCGAGATCAAGGACGACGACACTCTCGGGAGTCTTTACTTCAACCAGCTTTTTCCGCTGGGAATCGAAGCCATGCTGGAGGGCGTGAATTTGGTGCGCGACGGCAAGGCTCCGCGGGTGGACCAGGACCATTCCAAGGCCACTTACGAAGGCTGGTGCCGGCGGGATCTGGTCCGCATCAACTGGCACATGCCGCTGCAGATCAGCTGGAACCTGATCCGCGGTGCGAACCCGCAGCCGGGCGCCTGGACCCGCTTCGAGGATACCGAGGTATCCATTTTCGACTGCGAGAAGGTCCCCGAGCCCAAGAGC
>DATIPL010000826.1:0-5824 GCA_035471965.1 Gammaproteobacteria bacterium | reverse complement strand
CTAAAGCTATTGACGGCGAAGCTGCGGGCAGGGAGAGCTACGTCCATGTGGACTGGGGGCCGGAATTCTACGAGAAGCATCAGATGCATTTTCCGGATCTTCACCCTGCGGCCGTTGTCGTAAGCATCGGTTGGCTCGGCCTGCAGCAGATCCTGGCGCGGGGAGGCAACAGTTATTTTCCCGAGCGCCTGGTGCGGGAGTATCTGAGAACCGGCGAGCTCGTGCGCGTCAATGGAGCACCGCCCTTCACTCTACCGGCCTATGTCGTTTATTCGCTGGAAAGAGATCCGGAATTCGTCGATGTTGCACTCGACGGAATTCGGGAGATCGCGTCGGACGCGCGCACCGCCTAGCGTTTTCCAAAGCCCTTCTTTTCGAGCCACAGCGCCGGCAGCGAGCTGGCATAAACGCCCGCCGATAATCGTCCATACGTCGACTGAGACACCCGCGCGCTTGTAGGCAACGACCGCCCGCGCCCGCACGTCCCTTCCACCCATCGAATGTGCCCACCTCAAGTTCCAAGATGTCATCGGCTTTTCCAATACTAACGGTCGAAATTTATCGTTTGTCTAATATCAAGCGTCCCGCTAGATTGAATTTCGCCCTAATCCCGGGGCCCTCAATTTGGGAGACGCCGATGAAATCGCTTCTTCAGAAACACAGCTGGCTTTTACTTGTGTCCGCTTTTGCGGTGCTCATCGTGGTGGGCGTTGTTACTGGCTGAATCCGCGCAGGCCATTCAGACATTCATAGCACAGAGCATCTGCCAGATGGAATTCAGGAAGCATATTGCGACCAAAGCGTCTGCACCTCAGGGCGTTATCGAGATGCCGCGAATCGTGCCTACCGGATTAAGCAGAAATGCGCTGATTGAAACTCTGAACGAGTTTCTGGAAGGCGAGCGGGCCGGTGCGCGGACGGCGAGGGCGTTTGCCGCCGAATCGGACGACGCGAGACTAACTTCGCTGATGCGGCGCGTCGCTAAGGATGAGGCGTGGTGCTGCGCCATGTTGACGAAACACATCGGACGTCTCGGCGGCGAGGCGAGTCGAAAGACCGGTACGTTCTTTGACAAAGCACTGCGCCGACAGGGTGAGCGGGAACGCCTGGAGTATTTGAATAAGGGTCAAACCTGGGTGACCGCCAGACTCAACGAGCTGCTACCGGAAATAAACGACCGGCTGCTTCACAGGGATTTAATCATGATGTTGAGAACGCATGAACGTAACATCAAACGTTGTGAAGGCTTCAATCCATGAAGTCTCGGTGCAACCGAAGGACGCCGCAGACCGGCGTGCGGATGATTCCTTCAGAATCGGATTTCGCCGGATTGCAGAGGACAACGAAGATGGAGACTGTCTCAAGTGAAAAAGCGAGCAAGAGTCTCAATCGCTGGAAGCTAGGCGCATTCGGATTAATCGTGCTTTCTGCAATCGTTGTGGCTGCAATGAAGCAAGTTGATCGCGCCGCCTTACTGGGTGCCGCGGAGATTGAGCGTGCCCATCACAGCGCGGATGTCATCCAGGGCGCCAGCGCCAATTTGGCGATGGAACGCGGCCTCGTCTATCTCGCGTTGCAAATCCCGATGCCGGAACGTGCGGCGTGGCTGGTGGAGATCGACAACCGCCGAGCCTCAGTGGATCAGGCCTTGGATGCCGCCGGGAAAGAATTCGTAGAAGGCCAGTGGACAAAGACGAGCTGGCCGGTAGGACGCATGAATGCTCAGTTCACACATCTCGAGCGCCTGAGGATGGCGACGGATGAACAGCTTTCGGCGCCGTTGTCGGATCGATCCAGAGATCTGGCGGATGTCTGGTTCCGGGAAGCGACAGCCATTATCAAGAATCTCAATACGGTGCTCCAAATTGTACATTCTCGCATTGCTTACGCAGACCCGGACTCGAGATTTTCCCTGCGGGTGCAGAGATACGTCGGTAACATCGCCGAGCTGGCGGGGCGGGAGCGTGCGCTAATCGCTGCCGCCGCCGCTGCGGATGAACCGTTGAGTTCGCGGCAGCTGACCATGCTCAAGGGGTATCGTCTTCAAATGGTCGAAGACTGGCGAAGGATATCATTGGTCGCGAATTCTTCGCCCACTGCTTTCGATCTATCCGGCAAGCTGGCGGACGCTTATCGTGAATACGTCCGGGTGCTGGTAAAAACCGCCGAGCAAATGGTTAATGAGAGAAACCTCGGCGGCGCGTTTCCGTTGACGGCTGAACGTTGGCTTGACGAGTCCTCCCGGGCAATCGACTCGATTCTCGAGGTCGACGCCGTCGCCGGCGCCCGAATGGGCGCCAATTCCAACAGGACCTCGTGACGGCTCCTGCGCAGACCAATCGCGGACGCATCCGGAAAAAACATGAAAACCCAGGCACAAATATGCAGCTGGCGACGACGCATGCGCAGGAAACTGTTGAACGCCCGCGGGACAATCAGAGCGGATCTATGCTCTGATTTTTCCGCGCATATTGAAGAGGCCTTGAGCGTGCTTTTGCGACGCCGCGGCGCGTCGAGTATCGGTTTCTACTGGCCGATTCGGGGCGAAGTCGATTTGCGGCCGTTCATGCGGGAATTCGTCAAACGGGGCGGATGCGCGGCGTTGCCTGCTGTCATCGAACGCAAAAGACCCCTGGAATTTCGCAGGTGGTGGCCCGGGATCCCGATGTACCCGGATGCGCACGGAGTCCCCGCACCAAAATGGCGGGAAATGATTCATCCGCAGGTGTTGCTGATCCCGATGGTCGGATTCGACCAGAACTTCCACAGACTGGGGTTTGGCTCGGGTTATCTCGATCGCACTCTTGTTACTCTCGAGCCTAAACCGTATTCCATTGGTATAAGTTATGAGCTGTGCAGGCTGAATACCATTTTTCCACAGCCGCATGACATCCCGCTCGATGCCATTGTGACAGAGGATCGCGTGCGCACTCGACCGGAACGGGCAATCGTCCCGGAAACGGATCGCGAAAACTCGGTTTTCGCCTCTCCTCCTTGCTATGCAGCAGAGCTGGACGCGGATTTCCGAATCTCGGATTGAACCGGGGCGAAGGGCATGACGCGCAGTCCATCGGTACCTCAAAGACGGGAACCTTTTCAACGGAAACTGCATCTGATCGAAAGTAGTCAAGAATTTTCATGAAAGGACAGAATGTGAGCACTCATCGGGCCGAAGTGCGTGCAGTCTCGTTTGACGACGTTCCGGACGGCGGGCTAATTGAATTGACCCTGAACGGAGAGACGGCGGCATTCGAGGCCATCATGCGGCGTAACAACCGCAGGCTTTTCCGCATCGCCCGCGGAATTCTCGGCGTGGATGCCGACGCGGAAGACGCGCTGCAGGAAAGCTACGTCAACGCGTACCTGAACCTTTCCAGGTTCGAAGGCCGCTCCCGGCTTTCCACCTGGCTGTCGCGCATGGTGGTGAACGAGGCGCTGGGACAGATCCGCCGGCGCAAACGGATCGTGACGGCGTCACTGGATGAACGGCCGGGACGACTGGAGCAGGACAAAGTGGTGAATCTTTACGGCGACGAAAACCCGCGGCCAGACGAGCACGTATCGCGCGATCAGCTCAGGAAGATGATCGAGAACGCCGTCGACCAGTTGCCGGAGGCGTTCAGGACAGTGTTTCTGTTGCGCGAGGTGGAAGGAATGACCGTCAGCGAGATTGCAGAGACGCTGGACGTTCCGGAAGCGACAGTTAAAACGCGAAACTTCAGGGCACGCAAGCTGCTGCGCATGGATATGGACCAGCGCCTTGAGCCCGCGGTGCGAGAGGCCTTCCTTTTCCTTGGGGAACGCTGCGACCGCGTGGTGGCGCGGGTGTTCGAGAGACTCCAGGAGGTCGGTGCCATGAGAACCTGACGCCGCGCTCCGCTATTTCCGACTAGCACAAAGCTCAATCCTTCTCGTTTTCATCGGCGACCACGGCCGCGTGCCGGGCCGCAACAGGGAGCCTTTGCGCTCAAAGGAACCAACGTTCCACGACTTTAACAGGAGGCAACATGTCTGAAATTATCAGTAACGCGAATGAAACTCGCATAGCGCTGCTCGACCGACGCAGCTTTCTCCACTCGGGAACGCTGTCCGGTGCGGCCATCGCGCTGCTCGCCGGAAGCAGCACCTTGCTCGCTTCGGAGAAACCCAAGGAGGGATCTCTGATTAAGGACATCGAGATTCTCAACAGCGCGCTCGCCGCCGAGTACGAGGCCGTCGCGGCATACCAGGTGGGCGCGGAAAGCGGATTGCTCAAATCCGACGTGCTGAAGCTGACCGTTAAGTTCCAGGGCCACCACAAGGCCCACGCTGGCGTGCTTTCAGGCACGGTGAAAAAGCTCGGCGGCGTCGCGGTTGAAGCGAAATCCCGCTATGACTTCCCGGTGGACTCGCTCAAGCGTCAGGAGGACGTGCTCGAGTTCGCCGCTGGTCTGGAAAAAGGCGCGGTGAGCGCCTATCTCAACGCGGTGCCGTTGTTCGGCAGCGGCGACCTGGCCAAGGCCGCGGCGAGCATCCTGGGCGACGAGGCGATGCACTGGGCGGTGCTTCGGCACGCGCTGGGCCAGGATCCCGTGCCCTTCGCCTTCGTCTCCTGAGATCGTTGGTCGACAATCTTAAACACCAATCGAGCTGATGGATCCCCTCCCTCTCGCAACGAGGGGGAGGGATCTCTATTTCGACGGGGACAGGCAGGGAGGTGTGTGGACGAGGCGCGCTGGAACAACGTCCGAAACCCAACGCGATGGAAAGCTGTTCGATCGGACCGCGAAGCGACCAGGACCGCGCGGGCGAAGCCGTAATTCCGATTTAACCGCGTATTCGTTGTCGAGACTGAAAAACAAACAGCAGCGTGAAAACAAAGTCTCAGCGCCCGCCACCCGGATTCTCAATGGACCATGTTGGGCATGGCGAGACTGAAAGCGGGAATGGGCGCGTCGAATCGTGTACCGTCATCGGCGACCATCTGGTAGCTTCCGTGCATGGTGCCGACCGGCGTTTCCAGCATGGCGGCGCTGGTATAGCGAAACGATTCGCCGGGCTCGAGCCGCGGCTGTTCCCCCACCACGCCCTCGCCACGCACTTCCTGCACCTGTCCCTGGGCGTCGGTGATGATCCAGTGACGAGACTTCAGCTTCGCCGCCACGGTGCCCGTGTTCACGATGGTGACGGTGTAAGCGAACACGTACCTGTTCTCGTCAGGCGCGGATTGATCCCGCACGAAATGGCTCTTCGCGGTGACGTCGATGCGGTAGTCGTTATCTTCGTTCATGGGCGCCATTGATACCGAAAATTACCCGTCGCGCAAGATTGCTTTTTCCTCAGCGATCCGCAAGGTGGCGGTCGAGGATCCGGAAACCGGCGGCCTGGCTCGGTTGCGCTGGCCGGGGAAAAATCACGTCCGCAGCCAGAGCTTCGGCGACGACTCAGCCGACCGGCCCACCTCCGCCGGCGGGGTCTGCGGCGCCGGGGCCGACAGTTTCGATGTCTGAGGCAACGGCCTGAGGCGCACGGCCGACGGCCAGCCCGGGGACACCTTCAGCCACGCGCTGGACGAGAACCGGCTCCGAATAACGGTCCCGGAGTCGACCATTCGACTCTGCTCTCAAGCTCCATTGTGAACTTGAAGACGATTATTTTCTAAAGGGAAGGCTCGAAGAATAGGGAAAATAGAGGCAAAGATTAAGTCAGAACAGTCAGCCGACATTACCTCCTGCGTGCCGGATCATTGCTGCGATGCTCCTGTTGGCGTTTATTGCCCGCAGCTGAATATCCGGATGACGTGAGGCGAACACCCGGAAAACCTCGTCCGCGAACCCCTGCCCCA
>DATIPL010000825.1:0-4168 GCA_035471965.1 Gammaproteobacteria bacterium | reverse complement strand
CGATGAATCGGAAAAGGTACTGGCCCTCGATAGCGGCGCAAACGACTACGTCACCAAGCCCTTCGGGATATCGGAGTTGATGGCGCGGATCCGCGCGCTTTTGCGCTCCGGGACGAAAGCCGTACGGGACGAGGCGACGTTCAAAGCCGGAGGACTGGCGGTTGACTTCGTCAATCGCGAAGTGAGCGTTGAAGGGAACGCGGTCCAGCTAACAAGAAAGGAATATGCCTTGCTCAAGCTGTTCGCGGATCATCCCGGACAGATACTGACCCACCGTCAAATTCTGCGTGAGATATGGGGTCCGAACCACGTTTCGGACATCCATTACCTGCGCGTGCTGGTGGCCCATTTGCGTCAGCGGCTGGGGGACGAGCCCGCCAGACCGCGATATATCCAGACGGTGCAGGGTGTCGGATACCGCCTCGTGGCTATCGACTGAAGGGCCATTCGACCTCGCGCCACTCGCGCCCGCGGTCCGCGGTCACGCGCAGAGCTTTCAAGTCTTCAATACTTCCCGGCTGCTCAGCCGGAGATTCAATCGCCGACGCTTCGCCACTTTCCCGGGGCGAGGCCGTCCAGGTTATAGGGCCCTACCGCGTAGCGAATCAGACGCAGGGTGGGATGTCCCACCGCCGCCGTCATCCGCCGGACCTGTCGATTGCGTCCCTCGCGAATTCGGATCTCGATCCAGTCGGTGGGGACGTTCTTGCGAAACCGAATCGGAGGATCCCGGGGCCAGAGACCCTCGGGCTCGGCAATCTTCTTCACCTTTGCCGGCAAAGTCTTTCGCCCGTCCAAATCAATGCCGCGACGCAAGGCATCCAGCTCTTCGCGCTCCGGAGATCGCTCCACCTGCACCCAGTAGATCTTTTGGAGCTTGTGGCGCGGATCGCTCAGGCGATGCTGCAAGTCCCCGTCGTCGGTGAGCACCAGCAGCCCCTCACTGTCGAGATCCAGACGCCCGGCGGCGTACACACGCGGTACGTCGATGAAATCCGCCAGCGATTTTCGTCCTTCGGAAGCGCTGAACTGACACAACACGCCGAAGGGCTTGTTGAACAGGATGATCCTTTTCCGGGTGCGCACGGGCGCTGGCGATGCCCTTCAATCCGCGGGGCCGACCCGTACCACGCCGTCCACCGCGACCACACCCTCTCCCTGCGCCTTGACGACGAGGGGGTTGATCTCGGCCTCGAGCACCTGCGGTCGATCCAGCTCTGCAAGCTGTGACAACGCGCTCACCGCTTTGGCAAGGGCGTTCAAATCACCGCGCTGGGTGCCTCGATAGCCACGGATGGCGGCAAGACCGCGCACCTCTTCGATCATCTCGCACGCAGTCTCGAAGGTCACCGGAGCAACACGCACGCTGTAGTCCCGATGCATTTCGGTCAGCGTTCCGCCGACGCCGATGATCACCACCGGTCCGGTTTCCGCGTCGCGGTGGAATCCTACGAGCGCCTCGGCGAGGCCGGCGACCATTTCCTGGACCAGGAAGCCGTCGACGGATACGGAGGTGCGCCGCTGTCGGAGACGGGCACCGATTTCCCGGCATGCCGCCTCCACGGACTCGCGGTTCATCAGATCCAGAATCACTCCGCCCACGTCGGTCTTGTGAGAGACCCTGGAGGACAAGAGCTTGACCGCCACGGGAAAATGCAGGTCCACCGGTTGTCGCGGATTTTCTATCACCACGCTGGGCGCGACCCGAATGCCGACGCTTTCGAAAAGCTCGCCGGCCGCGCGTTCGTCGAGGGTTCCATTGTCCACCGTTGAGAGCTGCCTCCCCGCTTTCGCCAGCAATCGTTCATTTCTACTCACGGCGACGGTAGGTGGGCGCCAGTCGAGGTAGGCGCGCACCCCGTCGGCGCAACCCTCGGGGGTGCGAAAGGCGGCGATGCCGGCATCCGCCAGCAGCTTCAGCGATTCCCCCGCCTCCGGAAGGATGAACACACCGACCGGTTTATTGCTTCCACCCGCGGCTTCGATGATCGGGCGCACAGCAATTTCCGGGTGGAACTGTCCCGACGATCCGACCACCACCACCACGACGTCGCATTCCGGGGAGTCGAGCAGCGCCTCGATGGCCTCGCGGGCAATCTCCGGCCGGGTGCCGGCCATGGTGAGGTCAACCAGAGTCCTGCCCGAGAGATCCACCCGGTGAGCGCGCATCCGTTCCACCAGCGGCGCCGGCGGCGGCGTGAGCGTGATCCCGGCGCTGCCGAGCCGGTCGGCCACGGTGGCGGCGCCGCCGCCCGTAGTGGTCATCACCGCCGCCCGCCGGCCCACGGGCGGGCGCGAGTTGATAAACAGCGGCGGCGTTTCGATCAGGCCCTCGAGCATGTCCACCCGGATCACACCGTGATGCCGAAACCACGCATCCACCGCCTCGCTGGAGCCGGTCATGGCGCCGGAGTGGGTCGCCGCCAGCCGCTTGCCCACCTCAGAGCGACCGAGCTTGTAAGTAATGACCGGTTTGCCCGCGTCGAACGCCTTGCGCGCGGCTTTGCCGAGCGCCGCTTCGTTGCGCAGGGTTTCGAGAAATAACAGCACCGCGTTGGTTGAATCGTCCTCGCTGAGATGATCGACGATCTCGGCGACGCTGAGATCGCATTCGTTGCCGACCGAGACCAGCTTGGAAAACCCGAAGCCGCGCGCCTGACCCCGCGACAGCAGCGTGCCGATGACGCTTCCGCTCTGGGAGACGACGGAGAGCCCGCCTTTGTTGAGACTGGGCAGCTCGAGCACGGCGTTCACCGTCAGCGCCATCCCGTTGTGCAGGTTGACCAGACCCATGCTGTTGGGGCCCAAAAGGCGGATATCTTTAGATCGCGCCAGGGAAACCAGATCCCGCTGGCGGGCGATGCCGTCGCCCCCGGACTCGGCAAAGCCGTCGCTGTAGATCGTTGCGACGGCTATTCCCGCGTCGCCACAAGCACCGATGGCTTCCGCAACAGAAGATGCAGGCACCATGACGAAGGCGTGATCCGCGCCGCCCGGTATGTCTGCAACGCTCCGGTAAGCACGCGCGCCGAGCACTTCGTCGCGATTCGGATTCACCGGAACAACGCGGCCGTCAAAGCCGTGCCTGGCGAGAAAGCGCTGGGGCCGGGCGGTGTTCTTGCGCTCATCCCCCGACGCGCCGATGAGCGCAATGGTTCGCGGCTCGAAAAGGGCGCGGAAAATCTCGCTGTCGTTCACGCGTCCGTCCGGTCAAAGGGGTGAAATCTGCGATACAACGGCGCCAACGGATCAGGGCCGCTGTCTGAAGCGACGCTCGAACACACTTTCGGCGATCCGGTTTTTCAACATTTCAACCGACCCTCCCGCAATCATCCATCCCCGCGTTCTGCGAAAGCAGTACTCCACCAGCGAATCCTGGCTGTACCCGGCGCCGCCCATCACCTGCAGCGCCTCGCTCGCGGCCTCGAATCCCGCGCGGTTGCAATAAGCCTTCGCAATGGCGGTGTCATCGGCCGAAGGCAGTCCCCGATCCGCCCGGGTGGCGGCGCGATAGAGCAGCAGGCCGGCGGCTTCGAGCTGCATTTTGATTTCCGCGAACTTCCACTGGATCCCCTGGAACTCGCAGATGGGTCGGCCGAACTGGGTGCGTTCCCCGGCATAAGTCCGTGCCGCGTCGAATGCAAAGCGCCCCAGGGCCAGCGAGCGGGCGCCGTTGCCGAGACGCTCCACGTTGAAGCCCGACATCTGCTTCTTGAAGCCGCCGGGGCCCAGCAGCACATGCTCCGCGTCCACGTAGACGTCCTCGAAGAAAAGCTGGGCCCACTCGTCGCCGGAAAGAAACCGGGTCGGTCTGCCGTAGCTGAACCCTTCCGCGCCTTTCTCGACGATGACCGATCCGATCCCGTCGACGCCCTTGCCGAAGCGCACGTAGGCGAGAATGAAATCGGCGTAAGGCCCGTGGGTGGTGAACACCTTGGTGCCGTTGATGCGAAAGCCGTCGCCGTCCGGCGTCGCGGTGGTCTGGAGATCGGTCACCGCCGAACCCGCCTCGGGCTCGGTCATACCGACGGAGATCACGGCCTCGCCCGCGAGCAGCGGTTTCAGGAAACGCTCCCGCTGCGCCTCGCTGGCATACTCGGCGAGCACCCGGACGGGACCGAAGTTGCCCGCCTGGATCACGTCGGCGCTGCGGGGACAGGCGGCAGCG
>DATIPL010000824.1:0-9407 GCA_035471965.1 Gammaproteobacteria bacterium | reverse complement strand
TTTTCAGTCGGCGTCGACCACGTGGACCTCGCCGCAGCCAGGTCGCGCGGGCTGGTCGTCACCAATACGCCGGATGTGTTGAGTAACGCCACCGCGGAAATCGCCATGCTGCTGATTCTGGGTGCAGCCAGACGGGCCGGTGAAGGCGAACGACTGGTGCGTACGGCAAAATGGGATTCCTGGAGCCCCGCGTTCATGGTGGGAATCCAGGTGACGGGCAAACGTCTGGGCGTGATCGGGATGGGCCGTGTCGGCCAGGTTACGGCCGAGCGCGCCCGTGGCTTTGAGATGGAAATTCTTTATCACAACCGCGGCCGTCTGGATTCAGCGGCGGAGAAGGGGGCGAGGTATTTCGAATCGCTCGAGGCGATGTTGCCCGAATGCGAGTTTCTCTCCATCCACTGTCCGGCGACGCCGGAAACGCGCGGGCTGATCAACGCCCAGCGCATCGGCTGCCTGCCGGACGGCGCCGTCGTCGTGAATACTGCGCGCGGCGCGGTGGTGGATGACGATGCGCTGATCGCGGCGCTCAAGAGCGGCAAGCTGGCGGCGGCCGGGCTGGACGTATTCAACGACGAACCGGACATCAATCCCGGCTACCGCAAGCTGGAAAATACCTTCCTGTTGCCGCACATCGGCAGCGCCACCCGGGAGACCCGGGACGCCATGGGGTTTCGCGCCTTGGACAACCTGGATGCCGTATTCGCGGGCCGGGAGCCCCGGGACAGGGTCGCGTGAAGGGGACCGGGCCAACGATTTAGACTAAGTCAAAATTGTCCATGCCTGTACACATAACGGGACGGACCGTAAACTCAGGACCCGGTGCGCGTCCGGGACAGGGCGTTCGCAACCGGCCCGAGGCTAAAAGTAGAACAAAATGAAGCAAAGAAAAGGGGCAGAAGGACGAAACCGTGCCCGGACGGCCGAATCTTCAAACCGGTCATTTCCCGGTCAAACGGAATCCTTTTCCGCTCCCAATCTGCACCGGATGGATATTATGGGCTCGCGCCGTCCGGGGCATTACCTTGTCTGTCAGTACGCAACTGCGGCCGCAAGCTTAACGGCAGGCATCAATTTGAGCCCATCGCTTCTAGCTAGGAGGAGTCATTCATGACTACAAGAACCAAGACCGGCGAGGTAAAGGCCAAGTCGGCCAGCCGCCGGAAGTTCCTCAAGGCGGGCGCAGCAGGCGCTGCCGGTGCCGCAACGCTCGGCTTTCCCATGGTCTCTCGCGCTCAAACGGTCACCCTGAAAATGCAGGGCGCGTGGGGCGCGAAGGACGTGTTCAACGACATGGCCGTGGAATATGTCGATCGCGTCAACGCGATGTCCGGCGGGCGGCTGAAGATCGACTATCTCGTCGCCGGATCGGTGGTGAAGCCGTTTCAGGTGCAGGACGCGGTGCACAAGGGCGTGCTCGACGGCGGTCACGGTGTGACCGTGTACTGGTACGGCAAGAGCAAGGTCGCCTCGCTGTTCGGCACCGGCCCGGTGTTTGGCCAGGACGCCCATCTGGGCCTCGCCTGGATTCACCGCGGTGGTGGCAGGGAGCTGTACAACGAGCTGATCGAGAGGCTCGGGATCAACACCGTCGGCTTCTTCGCCTTGCCGATGCCGACCCAGCCGCTTGGCTGGTTCAAGAAGGAGATCAAGTCGGCCAGCGACATGGTCGGTCTCAAGTACCGCACGGTGGGACTTGCCGCCGATCTGATGCAGGAGATGGGTCTCAAAGTCACCCAGCTCCCCGGCGGCGAGATTGTGCCTGCGCTCGAGCGCGGCGTCATCGAGGCATTCGAGTTCAACAATCCGACCTCGGATCGCAGCTTCGGCGCGCAGGACGTTTCGAAGATCTACATGATGGGCAGCTATCATCAGGCCGCGGAGTTCTTCGAGATCATCTTCAACAAGACCAAGTTCAATGCTCTGCCGAAGGAGCACCAGGCGATACTGCAGTACGCGGCGGAAGCGGCCAATTCGTCCAACTTCTGGACCGGCATCGATCGCTACTCCAATGATCTGCAGTGGCTGACGAAGGAAGCGGGTGTCAAGGCGATCCGTACTCCGCAGTCGGTCATGAGCGAGCAGCTCAAGGCCTGGGACGTGATGATCGCGAGGCTCGAGAGTGAGGATCCGTTCTTCGCCAAAGTGCTGAAGTCGCAGAAGGATTTCTCGCACCGAGCGGCTTACTACTATCTGCTCAACCAGTGCGACTACAAGCTTGCGTTCGAGCATTACTTCCCCGGTGAGCTAGGTTTCTAAGCCTGCAGCCGGTTGCAGTAAAGGGAAGGATCCCGCGGACTCCGGGGCGGCGCGGCTTCGCGCCGCCCTGGTCCCGTTTCCGCTTATTGCGGCCTTGCCAGTAAGGGGGACCCCGTGATTCGTTTCATCGCCGCCATCGATACCCTGAGCACCTGGGTGGGGAAGGCCTTTGCCTGGTGCATTCTGGTGCTCACCCTCGCCTACACCTACGAAGTGGTCGTTCGCTACGTTTTCAACAATCCGACCGCGTGGGCTTTCGACATCAGCTATACGATGTACGGGGCGCTGTTCATGATGGCGGGCGCCTACACGCTTTCGCGCGACGCCCACGTCCGTGGCGACGTCATTTTCCGCCTGTGGCGCCCCAGGGTGCAGGCGTGGATCGAAATCGTCCTGATTTTTCTTTTCCTTTTTCCCGGCATGGCGGCGCTCGTCTATGCCGGCTACGACTACGCGGCGGAGTCCTGGAGCTACCGCCCCTACGGATTCAGCGGACCGGCGGGTGAAATCAGTATCAACAGCCCCGCCGGGGTTCCGGTCTCGCCATTGAAGACCATTCTGCCGGTTGCGGCATTGTTCGTTTTCATCCAGGGAATCGCCGAGGTGTGCCGCTGCATCCTGTGCATACGGCATGGGAGCTGGCCGGAGCGGCAAAAGGACGTGGAAGAGACGGAGGATGCGCTCATCAGGATGATGCACGACCGCGAAGAGCGACTAGAGCACCAGCTTCATATCGAGGAGCTCGAAAGAGAAGAACGCGAACAAGAAAATCGTGAACAAGAAAAGAAGGATGATACCGGAGGAGAATCCCGATGACCGATCCGCAGGTCGCGCTACTCATGCTGGGGCTGCTGCTGCTCGCCATCATGCTCGGCTTCCCCATCTGTTTCACCTTGATCGCTATGGGTGTCGGCTTCGGCTTTTATGCTTATTACACTCCGGACATCTCCTGGTTCCACAACATAATTTTCGACCTTCTGGTCAACCAGACCTACTCGGTGATGACGAGCGACGTGCTGGTGGCCGTACCGCTGTTTCTTTTCATGGGATACGTGGTCGAACGCGCCAATATCGTCGACCGGCTTTTTTTCAGCCTGAACATCGCGGCGCGTGCCATACCCGCGCCGATGGCGGTGGCCGCGCTGGCAACCTGCGCTCTGTTCGCAACCGCCGTGGGCATTATCGGCGCGGTGGTGACGCTGATGGGCCTGCTTGCCTTTCCGGCGCTGCTGAAGGCGGGTTACGACACCAAATTCTCGGCCGGCGTGATCTGCGCCGGCGGCTGCCTCGGCATCCTTATTCCGCCGAGCATCATGCTCATCGTCTACGCGGCGACCACCGCGATCTCGGTGGTGCAGGCCTACGCAGCGGCGATTTTCCCCGGCCTGATGCTGGCCGGGATGTACATGGTTTACGTCGTCATACGGGCGATTCTAAATCCCAGGCTTGCCCCCAAGCCGCCCAAGGAACAGACCGAGATGCCGATGCGCGAGGTGGTCTGGATGATGATCACCTCCTTCGTTCCACTGGCGGTGCTCATCATGGCGGTGCTCGGCGCCATCTTGTTTGGCTGGGCTTCACCCACCGAGGCGGCGGGCGTGGGCGCCTTCGGCGGGCTGTTCCTCGCCGCCTGCTACCGTACGCTCAACTGGCAGATGCTGCGCGAATCCGTTTACCTGACGGTGCGCACCTCGGCCATGGTCTGCTGGCTGTTCGTGGGCTCGTGGACTTTTTCTTCCGTGTTCTCCTATCTCGGAGGAGAAGGATTGATTGAGGAATTCGTCCTCTGGCTCGAGCTTTCACCGTTGATGTTTCTCATCGTGGCCCAGATCATCATCTTCCTCCTGGGCTGGCCACTGGAGTGGAGCGAGATCATCATTATCTTCGTTCCGATCTTCTTGCCGCTGCTCGAGCTGTTCAACATCGACCCGCTGTTCTTCGGCATATTGGTGGCGCTCAACCTGCAAACGTCTTTCATGACGCCGCCCATGGCCATGGCCGCGTATTATTTGAAAGGGGTGGCGCCCCCGCACGTCCAGCTGATGGACATCTTCAGGGGTTGTTTCCCGTTTCTAGGCATCGTCATCCTTGCCATGGTGATTCTGTACAACTTTCCCGGGATCGCGCTCTGGCTTCCAGAACAGATTTACAAGGTTCGATAGCCGCGGCCCGGCGATCCGGAATGGGTAAAGAGGAAGCCTCAATCGACCACGGGCCCGTGCTGCCGCCGTCCCTGGACGGAAGCGCGGGAGCGGAGATCCTGCTCACCAGCGCCTTCGACACGGCCGAGGCGATCCGCAGCGGCCGCATCGACGCCGAGGAGGTGATGCAGGCCTGTCTGGACCGGATTTCCGAAGTGGAGGACATCGTCCAGGCCTGGGCGCATCTGGATCCGGAGCGCGCTCTGGCGCAGGCCGGGGAAGCAGACCAGGCGCGCCGGGAGGGCAAGGCGCTCGGCCCCCTTCACGGGGTTCCCGTCGGCATCAAGGACATCCTGGATACCTACGACTATCCCACCGAGGACGGGACCGTGCTCCACGCGGGCAGAAAGCCCTATGAGGACGCGACCGCAGTGGCCAGGCTTCGGGCCGCGGGTGCGGTAATCATGGGCAAGACCGTCACCACTGAGCTGGCCGTGTATTCCCCCGGTAAAACCCGAAATCCTCACGATCCCGCACGCACGCCCGGGGGATCCTCCAGTGGTTCGGCGGCCGCCGTGGCGTCATATATGGTGCCGCTTTGCGTCGGTACCCAGACCAACGGATCGGTGATCCGGCCCGCGGCCTATTGCGGGGTATTCGGGTTCAAGCCCACCCACGGCCTCATTTCCCGCCACCGGATCCTGCAGCAGTCGCGGCCGCTGGATCAGGTCGGAGTGTTCGCCCGCAGCGTGGAGGACGTCGCGCTTCTGGCGGAGGCTCTGGTCGGTTTCGACACGCTGGATCCCGACACCCGGCCGAGCGCTGCGCCGTCGCTTCTCGCCACGGCGCGGCAAGAGCCACCCCTGGATCCGCAGATCGCGTTCGTGCGCACGCCGGTGTGGGACCAGGCGGAGGACACTACCCACGAGGCCTTTGCCGAGATCGTCGAGCACCTCGGCGAGGCGGTGGAGGAAGTTGCCCTTCCGCAGCAGTTCGACGACGCGGTGATGCTGCACCGGACGATCATGGAGGCGGACCTAGCGCGCAGCTTCGAGCAGGAATACGCGCGCGGGAAGGATCGCTTGAGCTCGATCTTGTGCGAAATGATAGAAAGAGGACGAAAGGTTCTCGCTATCGATTACAACGAGGCAGTGAGCCGCATCGGTGCCTTGAACACCTTACTCAATGCGATCTTCCACAAGTACGACGCAATCTTGACGCCAGCCACCACCGGCGAGGCGCCGATGGGCATTGAATCCACCGGCAGCCCGCTTTTTTGCACCTTGTGGACTCTGTGCGGCGTTCCCGCGATCACGCTTCCGCTGATGACGGGTCCGGCGGGACTGCCTCTCGGGGTTCAGCTGGTCGGAGCCAAAGGCGATGACGCCCGGCTGTTACGCACCAGCCGCTGGTTGACGCGGACAATCCTGGAATGAGCAGGCACGTCATCGGGCGCGAGAGCAAAGCCTGCGCGCGTCACATGCGAGTTCGTCTAGCGCCTGTCGCCTATGATTGCAATGTTACCGGGTACCTGGAGGAAAACCATCAATGAGGATTGTCAACTGGGTTTTCGGAATCTTTGCGCTGGCGATGCTGGTGATATTTCTCGGCAAGTACGCGGTGAGCATCGGCTCACTACCGCTTTGGATAATCATTGTGGGTGTTCTCATCCTGCCAATACTCGATCTCGTGAAGTCTATGAAAGACTCTGACGACTCCGAAGAATCCCCTGACTCGAGCCAGGGATAGCTGTCGACTGGACCCGTGGTTTAACGCTTCCGTCCGATACCCCACACCCGAAATTCGATCTCCGATCTCCGATCTCCGATATTCGATCTTCGATCTTCGACCTGCAACCTGCCCAATCGGACCCTGGCCGCGAGCCTGCGTTATTCCCTTACCGCCTTCAGCGCCGCTTCCGCAGCCGCGCCCAGAAATACCGTATCGATGCCGACTGCGATCAGGGTGAATCCCCGCGCAATCCAGGGCCTGGCCGCATCGACATCGATGCCGAAGATGCCGGCGCTCACGCCGTATTTTCGGCACGCCGCACCCACGCGCTCGATGGTCGCGGTCACAGAGGCATCGCCGACGTCACCGGGAATCCCGAGGCTGCCCGACAAATCGTACGGACCAACGAAGAGGGCATCCACGCCCTTTATCGCGGCGATGTCTTCCAATGAATCGATGGCATCGGCGTGCTCGATCTGCAGCACCACGGCGATGTTCTCATTGGCCCGGGACAGGTATTCGCCGAAGCGCGCGCCATATCCCTGGGCGCGGCCGACGCCCACACTGCGTCCGCCCTCGGGCGGATAGCGGCACCAGCCCACCACCCGCATCGCCTCGTCGGCGCAGCGGATCCGCGGCACGATGACCCCGTCGGCGCCGATGTCCAGAGCCTGCTTGACCCACACTTCGTCGACTGACGGAACCCGGATGAGACAGGGACAGCGCCCGCCCACCGCCTGGAGAATGGCTTGCATGCGTGCCGAATCCAGCGGCGCGTGCTCTCCGTCCAGGAACAGCCAGTCGAAGCCCGCCTCGGCCAGCCGCTCCGCCACCGCGGGCGCCTCCAGGGTGACGAGGGTACCGATCAGAAGCTTGCCGCTGGCGAGGACCTGTCTGAAACCTTGTTTTGCCAAAGCCGTCACGCGAGTCGACCGCGGTTTCGCCTGTTCAAACTCAGGTGTCGATGACCTTGACCAGCGCGCTGTGGTCCAGATCCCCGCCTCCGGACTCGATCAGCCGGTCGTACAGCGACATGTTGAGCGCGGTCGCCGGAAGCTCGAGACCGAGGCTCTTGGCCAGATCCAGAGCCTGTGACAGGTCTTTACGCTGGGTGACCGCCTTGCCTCCAGGCTCGAACCGGCCTTCGACCATGCGCTCGCCGTGCACCTCGAGAATGCGGGAAGCGGCAAAGCCGCCCTGGAGCGCCTTGCGCACCTTGGCCGGATCGACACCGCTGCGTTTGGCCAGGGTCAGCGCCTCGGCGACGGCGCCGATGGTGAGGCCCACGATCACCTGGTTGGCGGCTTTGGCCACCTGACCGGCCCCCACGTCGCCCACGTGGGTGATGTTCTTGCCCAGCACCTCGAACAGCGGCAAGGCGCGCTCCACGGCGACGTCCAGGCCGCCCGCCATGATCGCCAGGGTGGCGGCCTCGGCGCCCAGGACGCCGCCGGAAACCGGCGCGTCGATGAATTCCGCCCCCTTCTTGCGTACCTCGCCGGCGAGCCTGCGGGTCGCCTGCACCGCGGTGGTCCCCATGTCGATGACCAGCGCGCCGGGCTTGAGAGCGGCGATGACGCCATCCGGCGCGGTGAGCACCTTTTCCACCGCCGGCGTGTCCGAGACCATGAGGATGATGGTGTCGGTACGCTCGGCCAGGTCGCGGGGCGAGGTCGCCGGCGACATGCCCTGCTTGGCGAGCTCGTCGACCTTGGCACGGCTGCGGTTGTGAATCACCAGGCTCGCGCCGGCGAGCTGCAGGTTCTTGCACATGGGCCGGCCCATCAGGCCGAGACCGATGAAACCTATGTCTTGTCCCTGGAGGGCAGGCATGGCTTTGGTCTCCCGGAAGTCTTTGGCATCGAGAACTGCGTGCTCTTCGAGCGGTTGGAAACGCACACGGGGGCTCGTTAGTATGTCGCACCTCGAGCGAAATCGCGATGTGTTCACCCGAGGACTGCTGCTCCCCGGCCGGAGAACCGAGCGCGCCGCCGAATCGAACAAAACGACGAGTGACAAGGAGACGATCACATCATGAGCAAGATCGGGTTCATCGGACTTGGAATCATGGGGCGGCCCATGGCGGGCCACCTTCAGAGAGGCGGTCACGAGCTTTACCTGGTGAAGCATCGCTCGCCATTACCCGAGGAGATCCTCGAAGGCGGAGCCACCGAGTGCAGGAGCGCGAAGGAAGTCGCGGAGAAATCCGAAATCATCATCCTGATGGTGCCCGATACCCCGGACGTAGATCGGGTCCTGTTCGGCGAGGCCGGCGTGGCCGAGGGCTTGAGCAAGGGCAAGACCGTTATCGACATGAGCTCGATTTCGCCCATTGCCACCAAGGATTTTGCGGCCCGGATCAAAGCGCTCGGCTGCGACTACGTGGACGCCCCGGTTTCCGGTGGCGAGGTGGGGGCGAAGAATGCGGCACTCACCATCATGGCGGGCGCAGACAAGGCCGTTTTCGAAAAGGTCAGGCCTTTGTTCGAGCTGATGGGCAAGAACATCACGCTCGTCGGCGAGAACGGCGCCGGACAGACCTGCAAGGTCGCCAACCAGATCGTGGTCGCTCTCAACATCGAAGCGGTATCGGAAGCGTTGCTGTTCGCCTCCAAAGCGGGAGTGGATCCGGCCCGGGTGCGCGAGGCGCTGATGGGCGGCTTCGCGGCATCGAAGATCCTCGAGGTGCACGGCGAGCGCATGATCAAACGTACCTTCGATCCGGGTTTCCGCATTCGATTGCACCAGAAAGATCTGAATCTGGCGCTTCAGGGCGCGAGAGCGCTGGGGTTGAGTCTGCCCAACACCGCAACTGCCCAGGAGCTGTTCAACGCCTGCGCCGCGGCGGGGGGTGGCGACTGGGACCACTCGGCCATGGTGCGGGCGCTGGAAGGCATGGCTCATCACGAGGTTGCCTGACCCGGAATGGACGCAGCTACGGCCGCTTCCTCTAGGCGCAGCTTCTTCGGACGGTCTCTGGCCGCTCTGCTGGTCAGTGCGGCGGCGTTCAGCATCGGATCGGTCGGCGCCGAAGAGCGGTTGCTCAGGTTCGGACTCGCCTCGAACCCGGTGACCCTCGACCCGCGCTTTGCCACCGACGCCGCCTCTACCCGCATCAACCGTCTGCTGTACCGTCAGATGGTGGACTTCAATGCGCAGTTCCAACCTATGCCGGCTCTCGCGAGCTGGATCGTGATCGATCCGCAGCGATACCGTTTTTTTCTCGCCTCCGATCGCGCGCCGTTTCACAACGGCGCCAAGCTGACCGCCCATGAC
>DATIPL010000823.1:0-2553 GCA_035471965.1 Gammaproteobacteria bacterium | reverse complement strand
CAATGTGGTCTGGGTTTGACCGCATGACGAAAGGGGCCGTCCACACCATCAAGCCCGGGGCAGGCTCTCGCCCACGCCCTTGAGCGTTCCGAGAAAGAAGGTATCGGCGGCCACCAAGTCGGCGGTGTGGCGAGCCTCGCTGTGGCGCTCGCGGGACTTGGGGGAGAAGCGCTCCGGGAGCCGGATCTGCTCCTCGGAGAGCTTGATCTTGCTGGAGGCGGTGGCCTGCTCCGGACACAGCAGGCACTTCGGCTTGGTCAGGCGCACATGTCGGCTCCATACCCCGCGGGCCCCGCCGGCGGAGACCTCGACGCCCTCGAGCACGAGGTCTTGGGAGCGCGCAAGGCGCTGTGGTCCGGGTGCTTCAGGCAATGGTCCAGGATCGCCTGCTCGACCTCGAGGGCACCCGGTTGGGATACAGATCCCCTGGCGCCCGGCAGGCGATCGATGGGGCCGTCGGCCCCATGGGTCTGATAGTTGCACCGGGTCTCGAAGAACTGCTACCGGCTGCAACCCATGATCCGGCTGGCCTTGGAGACGTCGCTCAATTCCGCGGCAAGCTCCAACATCGACAGTTTGCGTCGTGCGACCGCCTGATCGGTGGTCATATCCGTCTCCTGACCCCCTCGGATAGCTGGCAAATTCACCCTAAGCCGATCGGGCGCGGCATGACCGCCACCGGCACGCCCGACTTGCGCGTCCACGCGCCGGCAGGGCCGACTGTCAGGCAATTACGTCTAATGACAACCGGGCACTATGCGCATTCAATTCCGGCCGTTACGATGTGTATTCAGGTTATTGCCGAAATACTGCACGCAGAGGGATTAATTGCGCCGCCGCACGAGAGCTCGGAGGTAATACCAGCGGCGGGTATATCTGGCTTTCAGGGGAATGCGTTAAGGGTCTTGGTGAGAGTCAAGGCTGGCGAAGGAGGTCCGCCATGCCGTCAACAATTCAGCTTCGAGGTGACTATGATGCCGAACGGCTGCACTTGGCCAGAGCGCGCAGTCCGGCCGTCTCATAGTCATCTCAGAGTCTAACGCTCGATGCCATGGAGAATCTCCTTCGCCACGCCTTGAATTACATCCGGCGCCGAATGCGAATCCCCCGCGAGTCAAAACCCCTTGCCGTTGGTATATGACGCGGCATCTTTGATTGATCAGAAGGTATCCCCACCGTTAATCAATGAATTCATATAATGATATGGCATAGAATATCTAACGACGATCTCGGCATGAAAAATACTAATTGCTTACACAAACTCGCAGTGATTATCACCCATAGCTCAATTTGCGCATGTCGATAGACATGATGTGCCAGGGCTGGTCGACGAACCTGTTTCAGGCGTGGCAGCGGTGGTCGAGGATGTCGTCGTAGGAGTTAAAGATACGATTTGACAGCCAGTTCTGGCGTAGGAACTGCCGGACATTTTAGACAGGGTTCAGCTCCGGCGCTATTGGCGGCAGCGGCAGGAGGGTTTTGGTATTGGGGATGGCGAGCTTTGACGATGTATGCCACACAGCCTGGCCAAGAAGAACGAGAGCGCGGGCACCGGAGGCCCCGGCGCGCGATATCTCTCCGAGATGGGGCCGCATGGTGGCAGTGTTACAGAAGGGCAGGACGAAACCGGCACCCCTGCCCTTCTCGAGCCAGATGGCGCCGAAGCTGTAGGCCGACTTGGTGCGCCGGTCATGGGGCGGGTGCGGCCGCTCTCCGCGCCGCGCCCAGCGGCGGGTGATGCCGTTCTGCTGGACGATGCGGGCCTCGTCCTGGAACCAAATCTCTATCTCGACATCGCCGGCAAGGCGCGCCCGGATCGCCTCCAGCTTCGGTCGGGAAGGTTTTTAAAATGCTCGATGACGAACCCATTGTGGACACCATGCCGCGGCCGCGCCGATGGCCGCCGGAACCCGAGCGCCTGCAGCTCCCGGCTGATCGTCGTCTTGTTCACGACGACGCCGAACTGCTCGAAGAGCCACCGCGCGAGGTCCTCGAGCCGCCCGCGCACCACCTCGTGCACCGACAGGATCGGGCCGCTGCCCACGATCGTCGCCAGCGGCGGGCGCTGCGCATCATCGAGCTTTGGCGCGGCCTCCGGCGCTTTGCTGTCGATCAACCCGTCGGGGCCCTCCGCGTCGAAGCGCAACACCCAGTCGCGAACGATCTGAAGTTCGACCCCGCCCACCACGGCCGTCGCGCCACGCCGGCCGCCGTCGCAAATCACCGTCAGCGCCAAGAGGCGTCGCGTCTCATGGGCGTTGTCCGACGTCTTCGCAAGCCGGCGGAGCACCGGACCATCATGGTCGGACAGAAGTGGTATCGGCGCAGCCATGGCAAATGCCCTTCGTTCGCCATGGTGAATCACATCCGGGAGCTCCTTTGAATCCTTCGCGTGAGTCACAGTCAGAGCGGATTTGTATTGAGAACAATCACAGAACCAATCTTTCTCGCAATCAAGTGCGAACTCAGTCTCCAATCTAAATGCGTTGGAATTCTTTTACTTAGAAGCCTCATTTTTAACAGTCATTTCTACGAACTGGAAATTCTGGTAGG
>DATIPL010000822.1:0-3382 GCA_035471965.1 Gammaproteobacteria bacterium | reverse complement strand
TTCGATACCTTCGAGGGCGTAAAAGGCGGGCTCTATGATCGTTTGAAAGTATCCGTAAAAGATAATCAGGGAAGAGCAATCGAGGCGTCGACCTACGTGTCCGGAACGGCCGTCCGGGACATGCTCGAGGGGGACTGGGATCCTGAAACATTTCGAAAGCGCCACCTGATAGCGTACCGCAGACGAATCATTGCGGCATGGCGGAAGCGTTGATCCGAGGATCCGGCAATCGGCGTTCCAGTTCACACCTGGACGTCGTGTGAAGCAGTGAAGCGGGACCGGGTCGATACTGCCCGGCCCCGCGAGTCCACGTTTCATGACATTGGCGCAAGACTTCGCTCAAGGCCTCGGCGCGGCCGTGGCGCCGGCGGCGCGCATTTTGCCGATAGCTATCTGTGTCGAAATTCGCTCCGGGTCAAATACGGTCTCGGGCAGACCCCGGCTGGCCACCAGCGTAGCGTGGGCAAAGGCGGCGAGCAGTTCATGGGCCGTGCGCGTCGGATGAACCAGATCCCAGAATAAAACGCCCGTGGAGTCGAAGCTGGCTCCGTCGGGCGGACAGGCCCCGCTCGGAATACGAGATCCGTCAGCCTGTTGAATAAGACATGGCAGGCTGACGTTGTCGTAGCCGAAGAGATGCTGCCGAGTGAGCAATTCGGCCAGGGCGGCGTTGACGTTGACGATAACGATCTCCACACCGAGCGTCGCCGACAGGTTAGCCATGGTTTCAGCCAGGGCCGCGTTGTGCGCGGCGGTGAGCGCGTTCAAGCCGGCGACGACAGCCGGGTCGCCCTGCAACCGGGCGAGTGGGAGATCGCCCAGCTTGGGCAGGTTCGGCACCAGGAAACGCCGGGCGTTGCCCATCAGCGCGAGGTTGGAAACAGCCGTCGCAAGATTATTGATTGCATCATTGACCAGCACGTTGGGCGGAGCGTTGATGAAAAAGTAGTCGTTAGCGCCTGCCCAAATCACCATCAGGTCATCTGGCGGCACCGACCCGACGGTAGCCAGAAACAGGTTGACCTGGCTGAGCACCCCGAGACCCGGTCCGGCCTCACCGTCGAAGCCCGTGAAGGCGCCGCCGATTGCATAGTTGTTGGCGAACGGGATGTCGAAGTCGATATCCAGGCCGAGGCGCTCGGCAAAGGGCTCGATCCAGGTGGGGCCGTCGGAGAATCGGCCGTTAAAGTAAGGGGGACTGGGCGGCTCCGTATTGCCCGACAGGAAGAACAGGTTGCCGGAATCGGTCAGGCTGTCGCCGAAGGCCCAGAGGTTGGTCACCTGGGGTTGCCGCGGATCGTCGGCAAGAACGCCGGTGGTACCGAACCCAATCAAGGCAGCCGCCAGGATAGCCGTGTAGAAGATCCGCTTCATCATTCGATTTTCTCCTCGGTTGGTTGATTTTCGCCGCGCGAGCGAAGGACGCTTGAATGGTAACCGTCGCTCTTCCCGCAATCGAGCGGACTCGGCCTGAATACCTCATTGAGCCGGTTTTTTCGGGAAAAAATCCCGATTTTTGATATCTCTCGCTCAAGTCGTCAAAGCAGATCATCCGCCGGCGTTCGCAGCGTATTCAGCAAAGGCGAATGCGGGGTCGTCTTCTCGCCGAAAAATTATTCCGGAGTCGGCTTTTTGACCGCAGCTCGTTGGCGGTCGGACGGCAGGAACGGTCCTGGCGTCTCATCTAGGGAGAACCGGAAGCGGTCCTGGCGTCGGTTTTTCTCTCTTCGTCTTTCAGCGGCTTCTTGAGACGCCGCTCGTCTCTGGGCGGAATGCCATAGAAGTCCCGGTAGCATTTGCTGAAGTGGGGCGCGGATACGAAGCCGCAGGCAAAAGCCACGTCGACGATGGACATGGAAGTCTGGAGCAAAAGCTGGCGCGCGCGTGCGAGACGGAGCTCCAGGTAGTAACGGGTCGGTACACAGTGAAGATGCTTCTGGAACAGCCGCTCGAGCTGGCGCCGCGACAGCCCGACGTGCTGCGCCAGCTCGTCCAGGCTCATGGGCTCTTCCAGATTCGCCTCCATCAGCGATACCGCATCCACCAGCTTCGGCTGGCTGGTACCGAGATGGAGGCGTAACGGAATGCGCTGGCGATCGTTGGGGCCGCGAATCCGCTCGCAAATGAATTCCTCGGAAACCGAGATGGCCAGGTGCCCGCCGTGGTCTTCGTGGATAACATTGAGCATCATGTCCAGGGGCGCGGTGCCGCCGGAGCTGGTGAGTCGCTCACGGTCAATCTCGAACAGCTCTGAAGATACGATGACGTTGGGAAACTGCTCGCGCATAGCGGCCATGTTCTCCCAGTGGATGGTGCAGCGGTAGCCATTCAGGAGCTCGGCGCGGGCCAGCAGGTAGGCGCCGGTGCACACTGCGCCGATTCGCACCTTCTTCATCGCAAGTTTCCGCAGCCAGAGAACGATTGCCCGGTCTTCGACCGACTCGACCCGTTCGCCGGTGCATACCAGCACCATATCCAGACGTCCGCAGTGGTTGAGGTCGCTGTCCGGCGCGATGGAAAGGCCGTTGCTGGCAGGGACCGGCTGTCCGTCGATGCTGATGAGCGGCCACTCGTAGAGCGATCGCCCGCTCAAGCGATTGGCCATGCGCAGCGGCTCCAGCGCAGCGGTGAAGGCGATCATGGAGAAATCCGGAATCAGCAGAAAGCCGATTCGCCGCGCTTTGGCGTCGCCTGCGTAGTCGGGCTCGTTTGCTCGCATGAACCCTCGCCTTGCTGGATACTCGGCCGCCCCGCCTCAATCAGGTGCGCGCTCATGACGCGCTGCGGCATCGCGGCGGCGGGCGTTTATCAGCGGATGATGACGCTTTTTTTAAAGTTTTTCGAGCCCTTTAGCACGAAATGCTTTGATATGACAGGATAATCTCCGCTGGTGGCTTGCCTGAATGCGACATCGGCGGCGGCTGTCGCCATGCTCGCGTCCGGTGCCGAACCACCGTCACACGCCGGGAAAAACCAGGGAGTCATTCGGTATGGCCATTCATTTCACCCGCGAGGAGTTCGATACAAGGCGCGACGCCGCGGTTGCGGCGATGACGTCACGCGGACTGGATGCCTTGCTCATGTTCCGCCAGGAGAGCATGTACTACCTGACGGGCTTCGACACCTTCGGCTTCTGCTTCTTCCAGTGCCTGGTGTTGACGGCAGAGGGGCGATTGACTCTGTTGACCAGAGCGCCGGATCTGCGACAGGCGCAGCACACCTCCATTCTCGAGGACATCCGGGTGTGGACCGACGCCGCCGGACATAATCCGGCCGGGGATCTTCGCGGGATTCTCGACGAGCACGGGCTCGAGGGCCGGAAGCTGGGGGTCGAGTACGACGCCTACGGGCTCACCGCTTACAACGGTCGCCGGCTGGAATC
>DATIPL010000821.1:0-3865 GCA_035471965.1 Gammaproteobacteria bacterium | reverse complement strand
CCGGCATATCCCAGTAACGGCATGTGAAACAGCTCGAACCTGTCGACATACGGGATCGAGTACTCCCAGTGGGCCAGACTCTTGTAGTTCCAGAGTTCCCAGAAGAAGCCGCACACCAGCGCCGCAAGCGCCGCCAGCCAGGGCCCGCGCCAGTCCCCGTTTGCCAGTGAATAAAGAAACGTGCGTTCGCCGTGAATGACCTGGAGTGAAACGAGAATCAGCAGCGGGGCGAGCCACAGCAGCGGATACAGGTGCTCGGGCCAGACCCCGATCCCGGCAAGCCCGAGGCCGGCCGCGAGCAGGCTCAGGACGGCGATCGTTCTGGGCGCGCGCACGCAAACAGGCGGGGCATGCGACAACCCGTCGCTCAGCCGCGGAAAAGACGCCAGGCAGTCTCTGGTGCTCAGTACCGCCGGCAGGACGGTGGAAAACGGCAGCGTTGCCTGCCAGAAATACTCCCACGGGCCGAGGTCGGAGAGGCCGATGTAGTGCCAGTTCTGCACGAAGCGATTGAGGAATTCGAAGAACCACCAGAAAACAGCGCTCAGCAGGAACAGCGCGAGCAGATAACCCGGACGGTCCGTGAGCATGCAGCGTCCGGTCCGCCTTTTCGTTATGCCGTTTGCTGTAAGGACATAGCCGATCCAGATAGGCGTGAAGGTGTATTCCTGAAGCGCCTCGAACCAGTGGAACCGGTTCCACGCCAGCCACCAGGCGAGCGCCAGGACAATCATTCCGAGCCAGGCCCACCACTCGAAGCTCTGGTGCGGGGCGGCTTCGACCCGTAATGGTCTGTTGCGCATGAGGCAGTAGACAAACGGCGTCACGCAGACCAGCACTAGCATCGCCAAGCTCAAGAACACGCTCCAGGAAAATGGCGCGTGGGAGACGAAATTGGTCACCGGCGGAAATGCGAGGTACGGCGAGACCGGGTCACCGGACAGCGCGACGCCCGCCAGCGGTAAACCGATCAGCATCGCCGCCAGTGGAATCAGAAGGGTAAACAGCTTTCGCCAGCTCATGTCGCTCTAAAAAGAGTATAAGGCCGGACGATACGAACGCAGTTCTGCACGGCAGGTTCCCGGGACCCTCGGAGAATTTGACAGATGACCCTGAATTCAATGATGCGCAGCGACGACGAATTGATCGGCAACTGGCCGATCAGCATGGATGTACCCGCGCTGACGCCGAAGTTGTCCACTTATCGGGCGCGCCTGTTGGCGTCCCGGCCAGCATCACCGGCGCCCTGATCGAAGGGCTGGCCGACGACATCACCGCCCACCGCGCCGCGGTCGATGCCCTGTGGAGGAAGATCGTTTATTCAGAGTGGTCGGTGATTTCTTCTACGCCAATTGACTTTGAATTCCCGCGGTCGCACTCGATCCGGCAGAAACGGAGCCGGAAACATCCACCATGCCCGAGATGGAGAACGGCGCTGTGTATGATTCGCGTATTCGGTTTTGGATAATGACTCGAAGCCGACGTTATGTAAGAAGCCGCAGTCGCGATTACACTCACACGAGCTAACGTAGCGCTGTGAGTCGTCAAACGACGGATCTCGTCCCCGTATGAATCATTCACGCCCCTTGGAGGACTTCTTTCCGGACTGGGCTGCAATCACCGCGGTGGTTATCGGCATTACGGCTTTTGCGGTATCCCAGGGGCTGACCTATCCGCTCATTTCGCTGGTCCTCGAGCGCAACGACGTTTCGGAGGGCCTCATCGGATTGAACGCCGGGGCGTTCGCGGCGGGGCTCGCCGCCGCAACCCTTCTGGTGAGACGACTGACGGCAATCGCGGCCGGCGATCATTTGATCATCGCCGGACTCTTCGGCAGCTCTGTCTTTCTTGCCTTTTTTGCAATTTTCGATTCCGTCTGGGTCTGGTTCATTGCGCGATTCGGGCTCGGCTTTTGTGTAAGCGTGATCTTCATGCTGAGCGAGGCGTGGTTGAATGCCGCGTGCCCCAACCGCCTCAGAGGCCGGGTCTCGGGGATTTACGGCGCCGGCATGTGCGCCGGATTCGCGGCAGGGCCGCTGGCGATTCCGCTGTTCGGCACCGGGAGCGGCTTCGCTTTCGCCCTGATCTCCGTCTATCTCGCATTGACTGCCTTCGGGACCGCGATTTTGAGCCGAAGGGCCCGCACGCGGCCCGAAGCTTCGCCTGCCGGCGCGCTTCGTCGATTTATCGGCGGGGCGCCGATTCTCGTCGGCATGGTCCTGGCATTCGGCTTCGCCGACGTTGCGGCGATCGCGGTGATGCCGGTTTATTTCGTGAAAACCGGCCATTCGGAGGCGTTCGCCGCAATCAGCGTCACCGTACTGGCGCTCCCCACCGCGCTGGCTCAGCCGCTGATAGGGATGCTGCTTGACAAGATCTCCCGTCTCTCGGTCGGGATTGCATCCGGCTACATCGCGGCGTCGAGCTTCATGCTGATTGCTCTGCTTCAGTCGGAGCCTGCCATTCTGGTGGTTTTTGCCCTGATGGGCACGGCAAGCTTCGCACTTTATACCTGCGCGCTGACGCTCCTTGGCGAACGCTACACCGGCGGTCTACTGGTGGCCGGCAGCGCGGTGTTCGCGCTCGCCTACGCGCTCGGAAGCGCTGGCGGATCGACGATAACCGGCTTCGCCATGGATTTTTTCAGCCCGTCTGCCGCACCGATCAGCGCCGGCCTGGTGCTTCTGGCCTTTACCGTCGTCGCCACGCTGCGCGGTCCGCAAGAGGCGTAGCGGTCGGCTGGATTTTTCCCGCGGCCGCTTACTCCCGTTTTTCTACTCCCGTATTCAAGTCGTAGTAGGAACTCAGGCGCTTGATTTTCCCCTGCTGGTTGAAGTCGATCATCATGATCAGCGGGCGTCTCACCTGTTTTCCGGAGTCCTCGTCGGTCGCTTCGAAAGTACCTTCCCAGGCAATCGTATTGCCATACACGATCCGCCGATCTTCTACGTACTTCTGACGATCCCAGTCTTTCCTCTCCGCATTGCTCCAGATTGCCGCTTTCCCGCGAAGGACCGTATCCGGGTTGATCCACTCCGCGTCGTCGGCCAACAGATCCATCCAGCGATCAACGGCGCCGGAGTTGAAGGCGCTGATCCATTCATTGAGCCGCTGGCTCGTTTCATCATCCGGGGCGGCCTGCTCTGTCAATCCGGCAAGCACCTGAACATGGTCGCCCTTGTTCGCGCTTCCTGAAATAATATCTGCCAGAGCCTGCTCTTCTCCCACCGCCACGACCCTGACGAATCCGACTTCCCGCTCGCCTTTCCATGTCTTTTGCCCGTTGGAATGAATGATCTCCCAGGGTGCGGATACCAGCATTTTCTCTCCACCCTGGAGTCCGGCCTTGGTTCCGAGATCAACGACGACGTTCGAGCCGCTGACCGCGACCACCTTGCCCTGCACCGGCTTGGCGGATTGTTCCTGGGCGATCACGCTTAGCGGAATCGCCACCATGGAGAACACGATTGGAAGCAGTTTTAGTTTGTTTTTCATCACGACCTCCTGAGGACGCAAGACTTCACGGGCACATTGACGTGGACCGTCGAGCGACTGCCAGGGTTCCGTGTGGTCCTGAGTCGTTCTTGTCTGGGTTTCCCAGGCCTCGAGGCGCTATCGGATCGGGCCCTGGCTTCACTTCTCCGGATCATTCAGCGGCGGCGCTCGGCCCGCCACTGCGGCGGGGGAATGCCATTCCGGAGACTTCTTCGCTCCCAGGCATTGTTTTATAAAGCGGCGACCGCTGCAAACGGCAGCTAGAAGATAGGGACAGCCGCGTGCCCTTGAAGTCAGAAAGATTGCACTCTTCACTGTGCCATGGCGCCGATTATACCCGCCTCCGGGGCACATCGATTGTGCAGCGCCA
>DATIPL010000820.1:0-1915 GCA_035471965.1 Gammaproteobacteria bacterium | reverse complement strand
AATACCCGTGTGGACTGGAGTACGCTGGTGGAACGATTGCGGGCCATCACCCGCGCCAACGAGGCGGTGATCCAGTAGCTGCGGCCGCCGGAATGCCACGTCCGAAGCGGCAGGCCTGATTGTTGAATTTTTTCCGGAGGTCGCACGAATATGAATGCGCTTGCAATGAAACCGATGTCCGTCTGGTCTGCGCTCTGCGGAATCGGACTCCTGTCGGCCTGCGTCACCATCAACGTTTACTTTCCGGCGGCCGCAGCGGAGAAGGCCGCTGATCGAATCATAGAGGAGGTCTGGGGCAAGGACGCGGAGAAAGATCAGTCACGCAGGATTGGGGATTCGTCGTGGATAGTGAAGGGCCCGACTCATCGCCTGATGCTTGGCCTGCTTGAGATCTTCCTGCCGGCGGCGCAGGCGCAGCAGGCGGATCTGGATATTTCCTCGCCGAGCATCAACGCCATCAAGAATCGCATGCAGAGCAGGCACGAGCGGCTGAAACCATTCTACGACAGTGGCGCCATCGGGCTGACCCGGGACGGGCTCATCGCCGTTCGCGACGCCAAGGCCGTGTCCCTCGCCGACCGCCAGCGGGTCAACGCGCTGGTGGCAGATGAAAATCGCGACCGCAATGCGCTCTATGCGGAAATTGCCCGGGCCAACGGACACCCGGAGTGGGAGCAGGATATCCGCGACACCTTTGCCCGCCGATGGGTGCAGAACGCCCCCTCGGGCTGGTGGCACCAGACTTCGGGCGGCTGGAAGCGGAAGTAATCCCGCTGTTTCCGAGCGCGGCGTCCTCCGTGCCGACCTTCGGCGCTTTGCGATTGCGGCCGGAGCTGTCTGCATGAACGTTTTTGCATTCGACATCGAAACCATCCCGGACGTCCGCAGCGGGAGACGACTTTACGCCCTTGACGGGTTGAGCGACGAGCACGTCGCCGAGGTCATGTTTCAGAAGCAGCGCCAGGCCACCGGCTCGGAGTTTCTGCGTCACCACCTTCACCGTATCGTCGCCATCTCCGTTGCGCTGCGCACCGGGGATCGCTTCAAAACGTGGTCGCTGGGTACGGAGGAATCCACGGAACGCGAGCTCATCGAGCGATTCTTCGATGGTATCGACCGCTACTCTCCGACGCTCGTGTCCTGGAACGGCGGAGGTTTCGATCTTCCGGTGATCCACTACCGCTCGCTGCTTCACGCCATACCGGCTCCGCGTTACTGGGAAACCGGTGAAGATGACACCAACTTTCGCTGGAACAACTATCTGAACCGTTTTCACAGCAGGCACACGGACCTCATGGATGTGCTCTCCGGCTATCAGGTGCGCGCGGCGGCGTCCTTGAACGAGATTGCGACCCTGGTGGGCCTGCCCGGCAAGCTGGGCATGGACGGATCCAAGGTGTGGCCCAGCTACCTGGCGGGAGAGCTGGAAGCGATTCGAAACTATTGCGAGACCGATGTGCTCAACACCTATTTGATATACCTGCGATTCGAGCTCATGCGCGGCAGTCTCAACGAAGACGCTTACAATATCGAATGCGAGCTGGTGAGGGGCTCGTTGAGCCGGGAGGACAAGCCGCATTTCAACGCCTTCATGCGTGCCTGGGCGGGGGGAGCGTGACTGAAGGGCTCACACTGCGGCGTCCATCCGAGGCCTCCCGGCGAAGCGAAACGCGCATCGACAAGCTCGACGACCAGGGCCGCGGGCTGGGCGAGGTGAACGGAAGACGCGTTCGTGTGGACGGGGCGCTCGAAGGTGAGCGGGTGGTCATCGATCTGTTTCGGAAGCGCCGGCTTTACAAAGACGCCAGGCTGGTGGAGGTGGTCGAGCCGTCACCGCAGCGTGTAGAGCCGAGCTGCGAATATTTTCACCTTTGCGGCGGATGCCGCTTCCAGCACCTGAAGCTCGAATCACAGC
>DATIPL010000819.1:0-4278 GCA_035471965.1 Gammaproteobacteria bacterium | reverse complement strand
TGCAGTCGAGGCTTTCTCGAATCATGCGGGCCGAAAATCTGGAGGCGATTTCCGATGCCGATATCGTCATTGAGGTCATCGTCGAGGACATGGACGCGAAGCGAGAATTGTTCGAGTCGCTGGATGCGGCTTGCAAACCCGAGGCGATTCTCGCCACCAACACGTCGTCGCTGGACGTCAACGCCATCGCCGCGGCGACGAAGCGGCCACAGCGCGTCATCGGCACCCATTTCTTCAGCCCGGCTAACATCATGAAGCTGATGGAAAACGTGCGCGCCGACGCCACCTCTACCGAGACCATCGCCAGCATAATGCGCTTGTCCAGAACCCTGAACAAGGTCGGAGTTCTGGTGGGCGTCTGCGACGGGTTCGTCGGTAATCGCATGTACCACAGCTACACCCGCCAGGCGGCTTTCCTCCTGGAAGAGGGCGCGCTGCCGCAACAGGTGGACGAAGTCATGCGCGAGTTCGGATTTCCCATGGGCCCGTTTGCCGTGGGCGATCTGGCGGGGCTCGATGTCAGCTGGCGGATCCGAAAGCGGCGTGCGCCGATGCGTCCGCCCGGGGAGCGCTACTCGCCCATCGCCGATCGTCTCTGCGAGCTTGGCCGCTTCGGACAGAAGACCGGCGCCGGCTGGTACCGGTACCAACCCGGGAGCCGTAAGCCGCTGCCGGACCCCGAGGTCGAAAGGCTGATCCTGGAGCGTTCCGAAGAGATGGGTTTTCATCGCCGCGCCATTGAAACGCAGGAGATCATCGAGCGTTGCGTGTATGTCCTGGTCAACGAGGGCGCGCGCATACTCGAAGAGAGAGTTGCCAGTCGCCCGGGCGACATCGACGTCATCTGGCGCTATGGATACGGATTTCCCGTGCACCGGGGCGGCCCGATGTATTATGCCGGCCGGCTGGGAATCAAGAAGATCTGCGAGGTGCTGAAACGCTATTACCAGCAGCACGGCGACGCCGCGCTAGAACCTTCGCCCATGATCGAGGCGTTGGCGAAGAAAGGCGCGGGATTCTATTCGCGCTGATGCGTTCAGACGATTCCGTTCGAGAGGCGCCGCCCGATGCATACATCCGTCGTTCCTGCTTTCGCGCGAGTAGTGGAACAGAATGAGAGCGAACGGGAACGAGGCAAATCGGAGGCTTCCTGGCTCAGGGCCCCATCGGCCGATCTCGATCGTGATCGACGACGCAGTAAAAACCGAAGGGTTCGTCGCCGTCGTTAACGAGCTGGTGGACTTCCAGCGGCGCGATGTACGCGATGTCGTGCTGACGGAAGGGGAAGCGCCGGTTTCCCATGGCAAGCACCGCTTCGCCCCGGGCGCCGATGATGATGTGCGTGTGGAGATGCTTTTCCTGGCTGGTGTAGCCGCCGGGCTGCACCTCGAAGTAGCGTAGGTCGCAATGGGTTCGCTCGCCGAACTTGCCCACCAGCTCCACCCGGCGCACACCCTTGAAGGCAAGATCCGCCGCGTCCTTGTAGGGCGAGCTCGCGCGGCCCTTCCATTCAAATCCCTTCTCGAAGGGAAAGTAACGCTGGATCTCCACCGCGTCGTCGCTCCTGATTGCCGCGGGATCCGACGGTGGTGTCAGACGTTCTTCGAATCGGGCGCGGATGGCGTGCATGAATGCGTGGGTGCCGTCACGGAGCTCCGGGTCCAGGGCGAACAGCGCCCCGCCCGTTAAGAACACCGCATCAGCGCCGTAGTCGGCGCCCATGGCGTCCAGATTCTCGATCGCCATGCCGCCGCCGGGCGAGGGCCACGCCGGGGCCAGCGTCCCGAGGGGTTCGCGCAGCCGCCCGGCGATGGCGAGGCACTGCTCCCGGGTATATGAAAAGCGTCCGCCGGAATTGGGAAAGATGGAAATGTCCGCGCCTGCCATCCGAAAAAGGGTACCGAGAAGCAGGCCGTGATCGATGCCCTGCTCGGAACTCTGAGTGTAGCTGCCGGTGAGTGCCGGATGCGCCATGAGCACCAGCGAATGACGCGCGGCGATGTCCCTCGTCGTTTCGAGTCCAACGATCATCGGACAGATCAGCACGCCATGAAGGCCGAGCGTGGCGACGTAATCCAGATAACGATCCAGCTCGCCGGCCGGTGCCGCGATGTTGGGGAAATAGAGACAACGCCTGCCAGTTCGAGTATTGGCCTCGTCGACGGCGCGGGCGCACGCTTCCACCCGGTGCTTGAAGATCTCGAAGTCGTCGGCAAGGTTCTGATCGTCCTTGACGATGTCGCCGCCGCCGAGGGCGAAGTCGCGGGCGATACCCGCCAGCGTATCAATTGCCGCACCCTTGGGTTTGAGCGCCGTGGCGAGCAGCGGTCGGTCGTGCACTCCCGTCAGCGCGCGCAGTCCGCCAATGCCGTAGCGCGGTCCCCTGAATCCATCCAGGAAGCCTTGCGGGAGACCGAGATCGAGAAGCCTGACCCGCGGATAGATGGAAACATTTCCAAAGACCAGATTGAGCAGCTGGGACAAGTGCGTTCCGGCATGCCGTGCGGCGTAGCTGATGGTGGCTCTACGCGCGTTTCCAATCCCGGGATCCGGCGATATCTCCTCCACGCGCCCGACCACCTGCCGGCGGATATCCTCGGGCACCTGCGATTCGGGAAGCTCCACGGATTGCTCGAGGGCGATCTGGCGCGCAAGGGTTTCGACCCGGTCGTGATCTCCGAACAGGCGGTAGGTAACGCTGAGGCGCTCGTCCTGCCCGGTGACGGAGGCGACGGAGGAAACACGCGGGTGTCGGCTTGAGGGCATGGTCACAGTGTAAGCCACGGCCCCGGTGTGGGCGCAATCCGACGAACCGCGACGTGGTGCCCACCGGCTCTGTCGGGTATTTGGGTATGCCGGATTGTTCTTGTTGGCGTTGTCCGGGCGCTTTTAGACTGCTTTTCATGTCCATGCCACAACGAAGACACGAACCCGTCCGCGGCCTTCCGGCTGCCGGCGATCTCCACGCGGTCAATCTGGAGCTTGCCGGGAAAGCGCCGGAAGCGATCGCCGCATGGGCGCTGGAGCGTGCCGCACGACCCATCGTCACGACCAGCTTTGGAGTGCACGCGGCGGCCATGCTGCACCTGGTCATGCGCATTCGGACGGACGTTCCGGTGGTCTGGATTGACACCGGCTTCAATACACCGGACACCTACCGCCACGCGGAGCTGCTCACCCGGGCGCTGAGGCTGGATCTCCGGGTCTACGCTCCCGATCTCACCCGCGCTCGGGTGGAGGCCTCCCCGGGCGGCGTGCCGACGCCCGAAGATTCGGGGCGGCATCAGAGCTTTACCGCGGACGTCAAGCTGCGTCCCTTCGAACGCGCCCTGAAGGCGCTCGAGCCCGACGTCTGGCTCTCCGGAATCCGGGCCGAGGAGACGGACTGGCGGCGACAGCAGCGGGCGATCACCCGGGGTCCCGGGGGAATCCTCAAAGTATCGCCGTTTCTCAGCGTCACCGAGGCCGAAGTGGAAACGTACATGCGACGATTCAGCCTGCCGTTCGGGGATCCGCTGCACTACGACCCGGTGAAAGCCCGGCCGAACCGTGAGTGCGGGCTGCATGCACGCTGGAACGCCGCGCCGGCGTAGGGAACACGCGCCTGCCCGGGCGGAATTTCGGCCGAAGCTCGACGCCGATAACCCTCACAGGGCTTTTCCAGTACGCTGCGACTATTGAACCCGAAGTAAAGAACCTGCGTATCGAAGAATCTATTGGGGAGCTCGTTCAATGGATTCCTCGATTTGTACTTTCGCGGGTACGAGTTTCACGGCGGAAGAGGAAGAGAGTGCAAGGCCGCTTGCAGAGCGCGCCAGGCAATGCGAATTCGAAACCATTTTCAGTGAATGAGCAGGCCGCCGTTCACGTCGAGCACCACGCCGGTGACGTAGCTGGAAAGGTCCGAGGCGAGAAAAAGAATCACCTTCGCCACTTCATCCGGCCGACCGAGTCTCCCCATCGGTATTCCCTCGGCGATGCGGGCCTTGTCCGCTGGCGTCATCTTGCCGTGGGTGAAATCGTTATCGATGGGCCCGGGCGCGACGGCGTTGACGCGGATCCCGTCGGGCGCAAGCTCCCGCGCGAGTCCCTTCGCCAATCCGAAAATTCCGGACTTCGCTGCGGCGTAATGGGTGCTTCCGAATACGCCGCCGCCTGCGCGTCCCGCGATGGAGGAAACACAGACGATAGCGCCGGAGCCGTGCCGTTGCATGTGCGGAACGATGGCCTGGGACATCTGGAAGTTACCGCGCAGGTTCACGTCCAGCACCCGGTCAT
>DATIPL010000818.1:0-1549 GCA_035471965.1 Gammaproteobacteria bacterium | reverse complement strand
CGGCGCCTACGAGTAGACAAACCACCGGCCTTCGCGACGGGATATCGACCGCTATTACCTGGCGCGGACCTATCTTGATCATTGCTCCAGACGGGTTAAACATGTTGTTCGACTTTATCTCGTAATTGTCGATGATCTATTCCTTAGGTATTCTGAATATTTTTTGTCCCTGCGCCAAGCACAGCACCGGCAACACCGGATCATTACCGCTAGTGCGATGCGTTGCGTCGGCAAGCATAAACAGATGCTTGATACCACCAAGCGAAATACCGGCGGACTCCGACTTTCCCCACGGATCAGAACCGCTGGCTAACCTAGACTCCTGGCACCGTGGATGGTGTGGCGATCTGCTCGGAGCGTCTGGGCTATGCAGCACAAATGGGCCGCTTGTGGCAGGTTGGGTTCAGGCGGCGGGGGCCTGTAGCCGAGCGCGCCGTGCGGCCGGATGCTGTTGTAGTGCCTGCGCCATCGCTCGATCAGTACTTGGTTCGTCGGGCAATCAGTCCACTGGACTGCTTGATCGTCGTCCTCGCCCTCGAGCCTATTAAAAGATCTCGCCATCGAGCACCGCATCCCGGAGCTTGTCCTTGAAAGACTCGTTGTAGCCGTTATCCCAGGAACTGCCCGGCTCAATATAGATAGATGGTCTCCACACCGACGCGGCAGAGCCGGTCCTGGACCGCCTTGGCCGTGAATTTGCTGCCGGTGTCGGACTGAAGGTGGTCGGGAGCCCGGTGCCGTACGAAGAGCTCGGCCAGAACCTGCAGCACGTCGTCCGACCTGAGGCGCCGGGCAACCGCCATCGCCAGGAATTCGCGGCTTTACTCGTCGATTGCCGTTAGCATACGCAATACCTTCGCGTCGTGGATTCGAGCCTGGACAAAGTCGTAGGCCTAAACATGGTGGCGCCGCCGCGGCCGCCGCAGGATGCAGAAACCGCCGTTCAGCCAGAGTCGGCCCCAATTGGAATGCTTCTGGGCAACCTCGAACCCTTCGCGCCAGATCCACTCGACCCGCTTGGGGTTGACCGACCAGCCCTCGGTCCTCGGAAGAACCGTGATCCGCCGGGAGCCATAGCGGCCGTACTGACTTGCCAACCTCACGATCGCCACCGTCAGCGCCTGCTCGTCGGATGCAGGGATCGCCTGGTAGCGCTGGCTGGCCCGGGGCTGTCCCAGCACCCGGCAGGCCCGCCGCTCAAAGACCCGATGATGATGACACAACGCCTGAACCACGTCAATTTTTGACGCCGGTGATGAAGTCGAAGCGGTCGGTGTATTCGAGGATGTCGCGGTCGGCGTAGGTCTCGGTCATCTCGGCGAGGCCGGCCTCGAGCTCTTCGTCGCTGAAGCTGGTCAGCAACGACATGTAGCGGCCCGCGACCATCGAAAAGTAGGTCTCCTTGGGCAGGGCGTGGCGATACTCGAGGGTATCGCGCTCGACCGCGAAGCCGGCGGCCTCGAGCGCGCGCACCAGCGCGGACGGATCGGCGTGCCAGCTGCGCGAGCGCTCCAGCGCCTTGCGGAACAGCGGATAGTCGATCTCGGGC
>DATIPL010000817.1:0-2436 GCA_035471965.1 Gammaproteobacteria bacterium | reverse complement strand
CCCTACACTGGCTGCAGTCCGCGCGGACTGATCATCGCCCGGGACAAGGCAATGTCCAAGAAGCTCCTCATTTACCATCGAATCCGCTGCCCGCGCTTCAAGGCGGCGCGCAGGGGCCACGCGGTTCGCCGGCCCGCCAGGCTAGAGTTTCCCATCATCGTCAAATCACTCAACGAGGAAGCGTCCAGGGGGATCTCCAAAGCGTCCATCGTCCATGACGACGAATCGCTGATGAAAAGAGTCGAGTTCATTCATGACCGTATCGGCACGGACGCGATCCTCGAACAGTTCGTTCCCGGGCGCGAGCTTTACGTGGGTATCCTGGGCAACGTTCGCCTCACCGCGCTTCCCGCCCGGGAACTTGTAATGAAGGATCGCGAGCCGGACGATAATTTGATCGCCACGGAACGGATGAAGCACGATATCGCCTATCAGGAGAAGTACGGCGTCGAGATCGCGACGCCGCGGCCGTTGCCGGAGGGCATAGAATCGACGCTCGTGCGCCAGAGCAAACGGATCTACCGCATCCTCGGCCTCGAAGGATACGGACGCATCGATTACCGGATGGATCCGGAAGGCCGGCTGCATTTTCTCGAGGCCAACCCCAACCCCGAAATCGCGCGGGCGGAAGAGTTCGCCTCGGCGGCGGAAGCCGCCGGACTCAGCTATGAATCGCTGATTCAGCGGATTCTGAATTTAGGATTGGGGAGGTGACGAGAACGTAGAGCATTTGTCGAATATCGAATATCGTATATCGAGGAAAGACGTCCGGCTGTCGGATCTGGCTCGGCGAAGGTCTTATAGGCCTGCCCATGTATTCTTACCCGATATTCGATATTCGATATTCGACTTACGAAGCCCGACTCCGGCAGCCTCGTCATCCAGCCACCCGCGCCGCTCAAGTACCCCCAATCGTGTAATCCACCTGCCTCGCGAACGCGTCGCGGTTGGCTTCGAACACCTCGCGGCTGACCAGTGACTGGCGATCCACCGCCCGGTCCACGGCAAGGATTCCGTCCAGGTGATCGATCTCGTGTTGAAGCAGCTCGGAAGTCGCCCGATCCAGTTTTTCCCACACCCGGGCCTGTCCCCGCTCGTCGCTGAACTTAACCGATATGGATTCGCTGCGGGACACGCGCACCAGTAGAAAGGGAAAGCTCATGCAGTCGTCCCAGAGGGTGAATGTGCGCGCATCGCGCCAGACTATGGCCGGGTTGACGATGGTTTGCGGGCGGTCATCCAGGTTCAGGGCGATGAATCGCTTCGCGACGCCGATCTGGGGTGCGGAAACGGCGCGTCCGAAGCCGTGAGCTCTTCGGAATTCTTCCAGAGTCTCGGCAAGCGCCTGGCGCTCGCACAGGAAACCGGGATCGTTGACGTCGCCGACCGGGGCGCTGACCTCGCGAAGGCGCGGATCGCCGATGAGCAGCACCTTGGCCGGCGCGGGAGACATGGGGGGAGTGTACTGTGATTCGAACATTCGTCCAAAACGCAGACGCGCGACCACGTCGGCGAAGGTCTAACGACAGTAGATGGTAGATGGGGGGTAAAAAGCTCCGTTTTCCTGACCCATCTACCATCTACTACCTCCCATCTACCGCTTTTCAGCTTCACGCCACATCGGCAGCGCGAAGCGGAAAGTGGTGCCCTTTCCCGGAGCGCTTTCCACCCGAAGCTCGCCGTCGTGCAGCTCCACGATGCGTTTGGCGATGGAGAGCCCCAAGCCCGTGTGACCGCTTCCGCGGTGCTCGTTTCGAACCTGATAGAAGCGATCGAAAATGCGCGACTGAGCCTCCGCGGGTATACCCTCGCCGCTGTCGCGAACGGCGAACTCGACCTTTCCGTCGCGGGCGATTATGGGTATGTGAATGTGTCCGTCGGAAGGCGTGTGGTTCAGCGCATTGTCAATGAGATTTTCCAGGACCCGCTCCACCAGGGCCACGTCCCCGGAAACCAGCGGCACGGCGCCGTTGAACTCGACCTTCAGGTCCACATTCTGCTGGGCCGCTCTGAGCCGGAATTTCTGCACCACGTCCTGGGCCAGATCGGTGGCCGAGAAGGGCTCGCTGTCCGGCTTATGTTCCGGCGCCTCGAGCTTGGCCAGCTCGAACAGCTCGGCGACCAGCCTGCGCAGACGCTCGCTCTGACGCAGAGCGGTCTCCAGGTACTCTTTCTGTTCCTTCTCGGTGAGATCCGCTGACTTCATCTGCAGGGTTTCGAGGTAGCCGTGCAGGGAAGCGAGCGGCGTGCGGAGGTCGTGGGAAACGTGGGCGACCATTTCGCTGCGCAGCGCGTTTTCATTCTTGAGCGCGTCGATTTGCTCTACGATGCGCTCGGCCATATGGTCGAAGCTCTCTCCCAGCTGGTCGATTTCGTCGCCTTTGCCCGAACGCGATGATCGCGCATAGGGCTCGTAATCGGAAAATCCACTGCGGC
>DATIPL010000816.1:0-3762 GCA_035471965.1 Gammaproteobacteria bacterium | reverse complement strand
GGTGCAACCTAAAAATCGGCGCAATACGCTTCGCTATTGCGCCCTACGGGCATGTTGGCGCAATGTGCTTCGATGTTGCGCCCCACATGCTTGATTTTTACGAGCCGGAGCCGTTGCGCCGGCATGCTCTGAATGGATAAGGTGCCGGCATTGACGGACCGCCGAGAATGAAAATGAACGCATCCGCGTCCCCTGAGAGCGAACCGTATCTCCGCATCGAAGGCCTGACGAAAAAATTCGGCGCCTTCACCGCGCTGGCCGATATCGATCTCGACGTCTATCCCGGCGAGCTGCTGTGTTTTCTCGGCCCGTCGGGCTGCGGCAAGACCACGCTGCTTCGCTGCATCGCGGGGCTGGACGTGCAGACCCGCGGCCGCGTCATCCAGGCGGGAAAGGACATCTCGACGCTGCCGCCCACCGAGCGCGATTTCGGAATCGTCTTCCAGACCTACGCGTTGTTTCCCAATCTCACCGTCTACAGGAACATCGCCTACGGGCTCGAGAACCGGAAAATCAAGAAGGCAGACATCGAGAAACGGGCGCACGAGCTGCTCGATCTCATGGGCATTCCCGCCGAGATGAACAAGTATCCCGCCCAGCTTTCCGGCGGCCAGCAGCAGCGCGTGGCGCTGGCCCGCGCGCTGGCGACCTGGCCGGGGCTGCTGCTGCTCGACGAGCCATTGAGCGCGCTGGATGCGAAGGTGCGGGTGTATCTTCGCTACGAGATCCGGCGTCTCCAGCGCCAGCTCGGGGTCACCACCATCATGGTGACCCACGATCAGGAAGAGGCGCTCACCATGGGTGACCGGATCGTGGTCATGAATCAAGGCGTCATCGTGCAGGTCGGCACTCCGGTCGAGCTTTACCGGGAACCCGCGACGCCGTTCGTCGCCCACTTCCTCGGAACCATGAACTCGCTGCCGGGCGTGGTCGTCGATGCCACCCGGGTGCGCGTGGGAAAGGTCGAGCTGAAACTGGACAGCCGGCTCGACGGCCTCGCGCAGGGTGCGCCGGTCACCGTTTGCGTGCGGCCGGAGGATCTGACACCGTACTCCGATGGGCCGCGCGACGGCAACAGCGTGAGCGCGCGGGTGAGCGATCTGGAATTTCTCGGTGCGTTCTACCGCGCTACGCTGAGCGTCAACGGCATGTCGGACCACCGCATCACCGCAGACATCAGGCCCAACGTGGTTCAGGAGCAGGACATCCGCGAGGGGGCGGATCTGACGCTCGCATTTCCCGCCGACCGCATGCGCATCTTCGCCAGCGAGGAGGGGGGCTGAGGTGGCGCCGCCGGGGGCATCCTCGGTGGCCGTGGCGGCTGGACCCGCATCGAGGGCGGGGCCGTTGCGTATACGGTTGAGCCGCGACGACGTGGTGCGCGGCGTCGTCCTGCTGATTCTCGGCCTGTCCCTGCTGGCGGTGGTGTTATTGCCGCTTTACGCGTTGCTTTCCAAGAGCCTCGAGGACAAGGAGGGGAACTTCATCGGGCTCGCCAACTACCTCGAGTATTTCAGCACGCCGTCGCTGGTCAACTCGGCGACCAACACCTTGACCATCGGCGTGGTCACGACCGTCATCATCGTCACGCTCGCGTTCGTCTATGCGTACGCGCTGACGCGCAGCTGCATGCCGTTCAAAGGTCTGTTTCGCAGCATCGCGCTGATCCCCATCCTGGCGCCTTCGCTGCTCCCGGCCATATCGCTGGTCTATCTGTTCGGCAACCAGGGGATGATCCAGGAGGCGTTGTTCGGTTACTCGATCTACGGACCAATCGGAATCGTGATGGCACTCGGGTTCTGGATCTTTCCGCACACCGTCATGATCCTGAGAACGGCGCTGGCCACTTCCGACGCGCGCCTTTACGAGGCTGCGGCGGCCCTGCGCGCGAGCAAAACGCGCACCTTCTTCTCGGTCACGCTTCCGGCGGTCCGCTACGGTCTGATGAGCGCCTGCTTCGTGGCGTTCACCTACGCCATCACCGACTTCGGCGCGCCCAAGGTGATCGGCGGCTGGTACAACGTGCTGTCGGTGGATATCTACAAGCAGGTGGTGGGTCAGTGGAACTTCCAGATGGGGGCGGTGGTGAGCGTAGTGCTGCTGTTTCCCGTCGTGATCACCTTCGTGGCCGACCGTCTGGTTCAGCGCCGTCAGGTGGCCCAGCTCTCCGCCCGTTCCGTGCCCTACGAGCCGAAGCCGAATCGCCGCTTCGATCTCATCATGTTTGCCTACTGCTCCGTCATCAGCCTCGTCATCATCGGTATTCTCGCGGTCTCCGCATTCGCCTCGTTCATCAAGTTCTGGCCTTACAATCTCGACCTCACGCTGGCGAACTACGCGTTCGACTACAAGGACGGCGGGAGCTGGGATGCGTACACCAACAGCATCACCCTGGCGACGTTGACGGCGATCATCGGCAGTCTGGTCATCTTCTGCGGCGCTTATCTGATCGAGAAAACGCGGCGATACGGGCAATACCGCGGCGCGCTCCACTTTCTATCCATCCTCCCGCTGGCGGTGCCCGGCATGGTGCTGGGCCTCGCCTACATCTTCTATTTCAACCCGGCGACCTTCACCGTTCCCTTCACCGGGATCGAGCTGCCGAATCCTTTGAGTTTTCTTTACCTGACGATGGGGATCCTCGTGATCTGCACCATCGTCCACTACTACACGGTGCCGCATCTGACCGCGCTCACCGCGCTGAAGCAGCTCGATCCCGAGTTCGAGGCGGTATCGGAATCGCTCAACGTGCCGTTCTACAAGACGTTCTGGCGGGTGACTTTCCCGGTATGCCTGCCGGCCATCCTCGAGATCGGAATCTATCTTTTCGTCAACGCGATGACCACGGTCTCGGCGGTGGTCTTCCTGTGGGGGCCCGAGACCAGGCTCGCTTCCGTCGCGGTGCTCAACATGGATGACCAGGGGGACATCGCCGCGGCCGCGGCGATGGCGATGATGATCGTCTATACCTCGGCGGCGGTGCGCGTGCTCCATGTCATGGGAAGTCGCTGGCTGGAACGCCGCACCCAGGCCTGGCGCCGGCGGGAAGCGCTCGCCCCCGCGTGACGCACTCTATCCGACATCATAAATCTCTATCGCGCCGACAGCGTCCTTGACCTGAACTTTTTCCTCTCGCGCCACGTCGAAGAAAGAAGGCGGTGGTGTCGACTGCGGTTGCTGGTGAGGCGGTTCGTTAACAAGCCCGGATAACGCCTTCACTTGACTCCGATCAAAGACCTCTTCGCATCCCGTGGGAAGATAAATTTGAAGCGCCTCAGAGTGGGGTCCGTCCTGGAGGAAATGAGTTCGTGACTGATTTCAAGGCAAAAATCGAGAAGCTGCGGGCGCATCTCGATCGGGTCGATGCGAAAATCGCCGAGTACGAAATAATGGCGCAGAAGGCCAAGGGCCCCATCAGCCCTTCTTTTGCCGCTCGGCTCGGGGACTTGAGAGCGGAGCGCGATCGGCTCATCGAGCATGTGCGCAAACTTCAGTTCGAAGATGCGACCTCCTGGAGTTCCGACGATCCCAAGATCGGGGTTCTCAAGGTGTGTGACGAGATCGCCGGGCGGATTAACGATCTCTTCGATCGCATCGAGCATCATCGTCCCCCCCAGTAGCGCGTTGCTCGTCTGGCCGCCCTGAAAGATCCGACGGCAAGCTTGGTCCGGCAGGGGCCGTCGATCCACCGCTTGTCGTCGTTGTCCAGGAGGCGGGGATGCGGTACGCGATTTATTAATCGAATCGATCGGTGCGCGCGGC
>DATIPL010000815.1:0-3133 GCA_035471965.1 Gammaproteobacteria bacterium | reverse complement strand
GGGCAGATCGACGAAGAAAATCTCGTCCAGCCGGCCTTTTCGCAGCAGCTCCGGTGGCAGCGCCTCGATGTCGTTTGCGGTGGCGACAATGAACACGCGAGAGCGGTTTTCCGCCATCCAGGTGAGCAGCGAGCCGAGCAGTCGCCGGGAAACGCCGCTGTCGTTCGAGTCGACGCTCACGCCCTTCTCGATTTCGTCGATCCACAGCACGCAGGGCGCCATGGCTTCCGCCTGGCGCAGCGATTCGCGCAGGTTGCGCTCAGTCTCGCCATGGTACTTGTTGTAGAGGGTTCCGAAATCCAGCCGCAGCAGCGGCGTTCCCCAGGCGCCGGCCACGGCCTTGGCCGCAAGGCTCTTGCCGCAGCCCTGCACCCCGAGGAGCATGATGCCTTTTGGCAGGTCGAGGCCGTCGCCGCCGGACTGGCCCTGGAATATCGACTTGCGGATTTCGAGCCACGACTTGAGCCTCTCCAGCCCCCCCACGTCGGCGAACTGAGCGGTGTCGAACTCGTAGGCGAGCACGCCGTCCTGGCCGATGAGCCGGAACTTGGTCTTCATCACCCCCGGAAGGTCGGATTCGGTGATGGCGCCGTCGTCCTCGATGGCGCCGCGGGCAAGTCGCCTGGCGTCGGTGACCGGCAGGCCGACCAGATTGTCCACCAGCCGATCGAGCATGCGCTGGCTGCTCTGAACGGCGCGGCCGGCGTTCTTCTTCGACCAGTCCCGGGCCTCGGCGGCGACGATGTCGCCGAGTTGGCGCCGCGTCGGAACCGCCAGATCGAAACGGGCGGCGAGCCACTGGATCTCGGCCGGAATGTCCAGGGCGTGGGAGATGAACACCAGGGTATGGGCGACGTCCTCGTAGGCCAGGGCAATGTCCTTGATCAGGCGCACGTGAAGGGGATCGTCGACGTAGGGATGAAAATCCGACAGCAGGTAGATCCCCGCCTGACGGGTGGACCGGATCTGGCCCAGCAGCTCTTCCGGCTTTCGGGTGTGCATCTGGGCGCCGAATTCCTTGTCCAGACGCCGCAATCCCTCGGTAATCGACCAACGAAAAAGCGGCTTTCGATGCAGCACCACGACGCGCTTGAACAGCTCGATGACGCGGCGCTCCTCCCGCGTCTCGATGACGATGAGCGGTACGGGAGAGCGCAGCAGGACTTCGAGATCGTGGATGTCGGGCATGGCCGTCAGGCTGTTGCTTTCCCGTATAGTTATAGTCGCGGCACTGGCGATTTTCCTGGGTAAGCAATCGTATGTCGTCTTTGGGGAAAGAAGCGGAAGCGGGGACGCCGTGGCTGGGTCATCTGCCAACTGTTGCCATGCCAAGGCCGAACGATTCCGAGCGAGCGCTGCAAGTGCGATCCGATATACGATATACGACATTCGACATACGGATACTCAGCAGCAAAGAATAGCGCTTCTCTCCATGCCGACTCCTTCGCCGAAACCCCCTGCCGCCGCGAATCCCTACGCCGACGGCGCCGCTTTCATCGACGGCAGCTACGTTCCCGTCGCCGAGGCTCGACTGCCGGTGCTGGATTGGGGATTCACCCGTTCGGACGTGACCTACGACGTGGTGCACGTATGGAAAGGGAGTTTTTTCCGTCTGGAAGATCACCTGGAGCGGTTCCTGCGCTCCTGCAAAAAGCTTCGACTCGAGCCGCCGTCGCGGGAAGAGATCCGCGCGTCGTTGATGCAGTGCGTGCGAATGAGCGGGCTGCGCGACGCCTACGTGGAGATGGTCTGCACCCGCGGCGCGCCGGCGCCGGGCTCGCGGGACCCGCGCACCTGCGTCAACCGTTATCTCGCTTTTGCCATTCCTTTTGTCTGGGTGATCACGCCGGAGCAGCAGGCGCGCGGCGCTCATTTAATCATTTCACAGGTGCCGAGAATTTCGCCGGCGTCGGTCGACCCCACGGTAAAGAACTTTCACTGGGGCGATCTCACCCGGGCGCTGTTCGAAGCCTACGACCGCGGGGCCGACACCGCAGTGCTGGTGGACGCAGAAGGCTACATCTCCGAAGGCCCGGGGTTCAACGTGTTTTGCGTCACCAATGGCCGGGTGCGCTCGCCCGGGGATACCGTGCTCGAAGGCATCACGCGCAGATCGGTAAGAGAGCTCTGCGGGGAGCTGGGAGTGCCTTTCGAGCTGGGCCGCATCACGCCGGACGAGCTGAGAGAAGCGGATGAGGTTTTTCTCTCCACCACCGCCGGCGGCGTCATGCCGGTGAGCCGGGTGGACAACCGCATTCTGGGCAACGACCGTCCCGGACCCTTGTCGCTTCGATTGCGCGATCTCTACTGGGCCAGGCACGACGAGGGTTGGCACGCGACTCCGGTTGACTATCGCGACTGAATACGCTCACTGCCGCGGTCGCGTTGGCATCCGGCAAACCTGTACAAGCGGCTGCGGAGACCGGGAAACAGCAGAGTTCCGGGCTCGCGTTTGCGGTAGGATTCCGCTGGACGATGACGCGGGATTTCCGCCCATGCTATTCGACTACCGTGTTGCATTCGAAACCTCCAAGGCGGAGGCCGAAAAAGGTGACCCGGCGGCGCAATACAAGCTCGGGGTCATGTACGGCCTGGGACTCGGCGTGCAGCAGGATTATGCCGAGGCGGTGCGCTGGTATCGGCGCGCCGCGCGCTCGGGAGATGCCCGCTCCCAGTCCAATCTCGGATTCATGTACGGGACCGGCCGGGGAGTGCCGCAGGACTACATTCAGGCCTACGCGTGGTACAACGTGGCTTCCGCCTCCGGGGAGGACACCGCCCGTTACAACCGTGACGCCCTCGCCGGCCGCATGAGCGCGGGCCAGATCGAGAAAGCGCAAAAGCTTTCCGCAGAGCTGTTCCATCAGATCAACAAGGCTTCGACTTAGGCGCGGCCCTGCGCCGATTGCGGGCGCAACGCCGCAAGTGCCGGCCGATCCGCGTCCGCGACCATTCATTTTTGAATGATATGGTTTGAAGCTTACCTGGGAGCGCTTGCCCGCCATTTGTCTGCGGGGCGCGTCACGTGCAGCGGGGCGTTAATGGAAAAATTTTTGTACTGGATTCCCGTTTCCGCGGGAATGGCGGGTCATGAACTGGAACGCATACGGCATGCACGCCCTGTCTTGTTTGG
>DATIPL010000814.1:0-2722 GCA_035471965.1 Gammaproteobacteria bacterium | reverse complement strand
CGGATAAGGACCCCGAGCTCATGGGTGCCGCCGAATCCGAGTCGCCGGATACGCTGGCGCGCTTCATCTGGAGCCTGAGCGCAATTCCCTACTGGTGGCGCCGCCTGTCCACATTATTCAGGAACCTCTTCGGCGACGTGCGGGATGAGCACTACATGAGTCAAGGCGACCAGGCGCTGATCGTACGCGAGGCCAGGCTGCACGTCAGCGTGTACCTGCTGGTTGCGCTGGTCTCAATACTGTCCGGCTCATGGACGGCGCTGCATTACTGGCTGCTTCCCTTGCTGCTCACCAAGCCCCTGCACCATATACAGAACGTCGTCGAGCACACCGGTATGCCGCTCGAGAGTGACGTCACTGCGAATACCCGCACAATCCGCGTCAATCCCGTGTTGCGCTGGATGTGCTGGAACATGCAGTATCACTGGGCGCACCACCTGTTTGCGGCAGTGCCGTTTTACAACTTGCCGACGCTGGACCGCGAGCTCTCCTCGGTCGAACGCAGCGTGTCTCCCGGGTATTTTGCCGCGGCGCGGGACGTCATTCGGCGTTCCCGCGACCTCCCCGCCGCCGGACGTAACCTCAAAGCTGAATGAAGAACTGAACGACGAGCAGCAGCGCGAGCAGCAGCAGCACCCGCCGCACGACGTTTCTGTAAATTTCGGTGGGAATTCGGTGGGCCAGCATCATGCCCCCGAGAAGCGCCGCCACCGCCACTAGGGCCAGCGGCGACGTGGATAACAGCAAGCTGCCCGTGAGCATCCCGGCGTGAGCGAACACCGCGATCTGGGTCAGCTTTCCGGCGAGGAAGCAGAGGTTGAACACCTGCACCATTGCGGTTCGCTCCAGGCCGAGCTCCAGGGTGTAAATAATCAAGATCGGCACCATGACGTTGGTGGTCCCGGCGGCAACCCCCGCGATCACTCCGAACACGACCATGGACAGCACCAGATGCTCGCTCGCCCAGCGCATGCGAAACGCCTTGATCCGGCTGGCGGACAGGTAGAGCAGCACCAGGGCCGCCAGCAACAGCTTGAACGGTGCGGGATCGCTGGCCACTAGAAGGCGCGTTCCCGCAATGCTGCCGAGCACGGCGAAAAGCGCCAGCGGCCAGAAGCGGCCGATGCTTTCGCTCCAGCGTCCGCCCTTGAGAATGCTGACGACGTTCACCGACGCCGTCGGCAGCAGCGTGATCAGGATGGCGGTACGCACGTCCGTGAACAGCGCCAGCAGAGGAGTGGCGACGAGCGGAAACCCGAGCCCCAGCGTGCCGTGGATGAGACCGGCCAGAAAAATTATGGCTGCGTAGGCGGCCAGAGTGATGTAGCTGAGATCTTCCAATTCCGTGAAGGATTCAGAATCGTGCCGGCGCGGCGGTCGCTGGATCGCCGGGGCGCCGTCGCGAAGCAGGCGGACGCAGCCGATGCTCTCCCGAATACCCCGTGTAGCCGCCCCGAAGGGGAGGTATGTTAAAGTTTTACTTTATCGATTCACATCAAAAAGGCGTGTCCCCCGGGCGATCTTCCCGGTTGTCCGGCGGGCGGAAAGGAACTGAACCATGAGCGAAAAGGAATCCCCCGAGCTTCGGGATCTGAAAGTCGACACCGACAATCTATACAGGGAAGAGACCTTCACCGATCTTCAGGCCGCTTCGGTGCGCCGGCAGAGCCCGGTCAAGTCGGACGGCAGCGCCGACAGCAGTCGTCCCGTGCTGTATATCGGCGAAACCACGTTGATGACGCAGATGGGACCTTTCCCGGTGCAGTTTTCCATCGAGGCCAAATCCCTCGACGACGCATTCAAGAAGTTTCCCGAGGGGGTCAAAGCCGCGGTCGAACGGCTCAACGAGCGCGCCAAAGAGCTGGCCAGAGAAGAGGCTTCGCGCATCGTCGTACCTTCGGCAATGCCCCAGGGAATGCCGGGCGCGGGCCAGGGCGGCATGCCCCCGGGCGGCGGAAAAATCTTCTTGAAGAAATAGCGCGCCGAGCAGCGCAACTTGACGAGAAACCCCTGAATTAATCAGGGGTTTATTGATTCTGTTGCCACTGCCGGAGCGAACCCGGGCAACCGTCGTCCTGGCATTCGCCCCGGGTGCGTGCTAGCGTTTCAGTCATCATCACAGAGCGCCCTACGTCCCATCGAATTTCACCGGTTTCGCAGTGATCCATAGGCGCAGGCAGAAAGCGCGCGGGGAATCTGCGATTCGTTACTCGTCACCCTTCGCCTTTCACAGGTGAATAGCGCGAACCTGTTCCCGCGAATGCGTAGATTCCCGGGCATCACCGGATCATCAGGAGACCCGCCATTGAAATACACAATGTTTCGAAGCATCACACCGTACATCATCCTTCCCCTGATTTTCATCAATGCCGGAGCTCTGGCGCAGACTGCTGACGACAAAGCGGCGGTAATTTCCGAAGGCAGCAAGGTCGCCATCGAATTCACGATCTATCTGGGGGATGGCAGCGTTTTCGGAGGTAACTCAGAGAGCGACCCGCTGGTCTATGAGCAGGGCCAGGGGCAATTGCCCTCGGGACTCGAGAACGCGCTCTTCGGACTGAAGGCCGACGAGCGAAAGAAGGTCACCCTGGCACCGGAGGAGGCCTACGGACCGGTAAACCCGGAAGCGTTTGTCGACGTCGAGATTGATCGCATTCCGGAGGATGCGCGTACCGTAGGGGCGGGATTGGTGGTGAACGATCCGAACGGCAACCGCCGATTC
>DATIPL010000813.1:0-2226 GCA_035471965.1 Gammaproteobacteria bacterium | reverse complement strand
GGTTTATCTGGACAACGGCGCCACCAGTCAGAAGCCGCGGGCGGTGATCGACGCGGTGAGCCACTACTACGAGACCTACAACGCCAACATTCACCGCGGCGTGCATTTCCTGAGCGAGAACGCGACCCGTGAATACGAGGCCGCGCGCGACACGGTGCAGAAGTTCATCAACGCCGCCGACCGTCGCGAAATCATCTACGTCCGGGGCACCACCGAAGGCATCAACCTGGTGGCCCAGGCCTACGGCCGGCCGCGGCTCAAAGCCGGCGACGAGATCATCATCTCCACCATGGAGCATCATTCCAACATCGTCCCCTGGCAGATTCTGTGCCGGCAGACCGGCGCAAAGCTCAAGGTCGTTCCCGTCACCGACGAAGGCGAGTTCGACTTCGACGCTTACCTGGAGCTTCTTGGACCGAGGACCCGGATCGTCGCTACCGTGCACCTTTCCAACTCGCTCGGCACCATTAATCCGGTGAAAAGAATCGTCGAGGCGGCGAAGACACGAGGCGCGGTGACCTTGCTGGACGGCGCTCAGGCGGTCCCGCACATCCCCGTGGACGTGCAGGACATCGGTTGCGACTTTTACGCTTTCTCGGGCCACAAGGTGTTCGGTCCCACCGGCATCGGCATCCTCTACGGTCGGCTCGAGCTGCTCGAGGCCATGGCGCCCTACCAGGGCGGCGGCGACATGATTCGCACCGTGAGCTTCGAGGAAACGACTTACAACGACCTGCCCCACAAGTTCGAAGCCGGCACGCCCAATATCGTTGGCGCCATCGGTCTCGCCGCATCGCTGGACTACGTATCGAATCTGGGCATCGACGCGATCGCCGCCCATGAGGACGACGTGGTGGCTTATGCCAGCAGAAAGGTGGCGGACATCCCGGGGATCCGGATCATCGGCACGGCGCCGGAAAAGGCGGGGATTATTTCATTCCTCATGGATGGCGTTCACTCTCACGACATCGGCACCGTCCTCGACAGCCAGGGCATCGCCATTCGCGCCGGCCATCATTGCACCATGCCGCTGATGAAACGATTCGGCGTCGCGGCGACCTCGCGCGCCTCGTTCGCGCTTTACAACACCAGGGAAGAGGCGGACGCGCTGGTTGCCGCGATCTGGAAAGTCAAAGAGATGTTCAACCGCTGATGGATCTTCGTGCCCTTTACGAGGAAGTCATCCTCGATCACAACCGGAACCCGCGGAATTATCCCAAGCGTCCCGAGGGCACCAACCACACGGCCGAGGGGCATAACCCTCTGTGCGGCGATCACGTGTCCGTGCACCTGAGGATGGAAAACGGCGTCATCCAGGACGTGGGGTTCGAGGGCGACGGATGCGCCATCTCCACCGCCTCCGCCTCGCTGATGACCGAAGCCTTGAAGGGCAAATCCGAAGCCGACGCCAGGGTGCTCTTCGACCGCATTCACGACGCCCTGATGAGCGATGGCGCGACGGCGGACGAGGTCACCGAATCCCTGGGCAAGCTGGCTGTGCTTCTCGGAGTAAAGCAGTACCCCATGCGGGTCAAATGCGCCACGCTTCCCTGGCACACGCTGCAGGCGGCGCTCAAGCGCATCGACGAGCCGGTGACGACGGAATGAGAAGAGAGTAGATGGTAGAAGGCAGATGGTAGATGGGGGCGAGCGTGGGTGACGCGGCCATTTCCCATCTACCATCTACCACCTACAATCTACCATTCAATATACAGCCATTCAGATTCTGCAAATGTCCAATCTCAAAGACTGGGTCAGCAAAGTTCAAAGCGACGAGACCGTCGACAAGGAATCGCTGGAGAAGCGAGTGATAGAGGCGCTGAAGCAAATCTATGACCCGGAGATTCCGGTCAACATCTACGACCTGGGCCTCATCTACAAGATCGACATCGACGAAAATGGCGTGGTGGCGGTGGAGATGACGCTCACGACCCCCGGCTGCCCGGTGGCGCAGACCTTTCCGGGCGAGGTGGAGGACGCGGTGCGCTCGGTGCAAGGCATCAGCGCCGCCAGCGTGGAGCTGGTCTGGGACCCGCCCTGGTGCCCGGATAATCTGAGCGAAGCAGCGAAGCTGGAGCTGGGACTTTTGTAATCGTAGAGGGTAGACGGCAGATGGGGGCGGGTTAGCTGAACGTACCGCCTTCCCCGTATTCCATCTACCCTCCGTCCTGGTTTCTGAAACGACTTCGTTTACCGACTTAACGCTGGAACAAGAACAAGAATTCA
>DATIPL010000812.1:0-6455 GCA_035471965.1 Gammaproteobacteria bacterium | reverse complement strand
GGTCGACCACGCCATCATTGGCGCATCGGCGATCGACGAGGAAGGCGCATTGCTCGACTTCGACTACCGGGAGGTGCGCGTCAGCCAAGCGATCATCGGCAACGCGCGACAGGTCATTTTGGTGTCCGATCGGTTGAAGTTTGAAAGATCGGCGCCCGTTCGCATCGGCCACATCTCGCAGATCGATGTGTTCGTCACCGATGAGCTTTCCTCCGAGCCAGTTGCCGAACTCTGCCGTACCCATGGCGTCCGCGTCATCGAAACACGCGCCCAAGAAAACGCCGCCGACTAAAACGAAAATCTATCTCTTTTTGCCCATTCGGCTATGGTAACCGCCTGAATTTCAAGCAGTTTCACGCGCGAGTCTCGCAGCGTTTTTTTCTGTTTGACTTTCGTATTGGCGCCATTGCGCCCGCACTGGTTTTCGTTTAGCCTTGAAGTCGAAATGATTACGAACCGACCCGAATAAGCGTCGGCGTTCGCGTTTGCGGGGGATGAAACGGGTGCGAGGGCCGCTATACGATCTTGCCATTATCGGCGGCGGCATCAACGGGTGCGGCATCGCCCGCGACGCGCAAGGGCGTGGACTCAGTGTCCTTCTCGTAGAGATGGACGATCTCGCCGGCGCCACGTCATCCGCCTCGACCAAACTGATCCACGGCGGTTTGCGGTATCTGGAGTTCTACGAATTCCGCATGGTGCGCCAAGCGTTGACCGAGCGGGAGATCCTTCTCAGATCGGCGCCTCACATTGTTCGGCCCCTGCGTTTTATCCTCCCTCACCACACGGGCCTAAGGCCGTGGCCGGTCATCCGGCTCGGCCTCTTTTTCTACGATCACCTCGGCGGTCGGCGGATCTTGCCGGCGACCCGAAGCGTCAATCTCAAGAGCGATCCGGCCGGTCCGGGTCTCAGCAAAGCGTATCGCCGTGCTTTCGAATACTCGGACTGCTGGGTCGAGGACGCACGGCTGGTGATCCTCAACGCGCGCGACGCGGCCGATCGGGGCGCCGACATCAGGACGCGTACGAAATGCGTCGCAGCGCGGCGCGAAGGACAATTCTGGCACCTGACTTTGCAGAACCAGCGCGACGGATCGCAGTGCGATGCCCTAGCGCGTGGCTTGGTGAACGCCGCCGGACCGTGGGTATCAAACGTGATCGCAGAGACTGTCGGTCTCAATAGCGCCACCTCTGTCCGGTTGGTCAAGGGAAGCCATATCGTCGTCGATCGCATCTTCAATCACGAATACGCCTACACGTTTCAGAACGCCGACGGGCGTATCTGTTTCGCCATCCCCTTCGAAGGCGATTTCACATTGATCGGCACCACCGACGAAGACTTCGAAGGTAACCCGGCTGAAGCCACGATCAGCGAACACGAGACCGACTATCTCCTCGCCTCCGTTAGCGAATATCTCGAGAAGCCGATCGCCCGTGATACGATCCGCTGGAGCTATTCCGGTGTAAGGCCGCTGATCGACGATGGCGCCGCGAGACCCCAGGATGCGACACGCGACTATATTCTGGAACGGGACGCGCCGGACGGCGCCGCACCGCTATTGTCGGTATTCGGCGGTAAAATCACCACTTACCGGCGCCTCGCGGAATCGGCACTCGACCAACTCGCAGACATGTTCCCCGACATGCGCCCGTCTTGGACGCATGCCGCAACGCTGCCTGGGGGCGACATTCCGGTGACGGCCTTCGACCAATGGGCCGCGGGCATCGCGGGCCGTTATTCGTTTCTCGATCCCGGTTTGATCGGCAGGCTCTGCCGCGCCTATGGCTCGCGGGTCGCCAATCTGCTTGCCGGCATAAACAGCGCTGACGATCTCGGTTATCATTTCGGCGCTGGATTAACCGAACGTGAAGTGGACTACCTCATGCGCCACGAGTGGGCGGAGACGGCCGACGATCTCTTATGGCGGCGCTCGAAGCTTGGATTACGCTTCACCGCCGAACAGCGCGCCATGCTTGAGAGCTACCTGCAGGCAACCGGCCACAGTTCGGAACGCGCCGCTGCCGGAGGCCAGACATCATGAGCGCGTTCGACCTTTGTTTCTCTGCGGTGGGTCGGCAACGCCGGCCGCTGGGAGTGAAAGTTGCCGAGGCATAGAGCGTGCGCCCTGCTGCGGCAACAGAACAAATGAGAGCGCACGCAAGGAGGAAACAGTGATGCATATCCGAGCAACAGTTTCGGTCGCCACCCTGCTGGTGGCGATCGGAATGCGTTCCGCCTTGGCCGATATGGCGGCGGCGGAGCGTTGGGTCGATTCGGAGTTCCAGCCCTCGACGCTTACGCGCGCTGAACAGCTGGCGGAGATGCAATGGTTCATCAACGCCGCCAAGCCATTCGTCGGCATGGAGATCAACGTTCTGTCGGAAACCATCCCGACCCACACCTACGAGTCCGAGGTTCTGACCAAGGCATTTGAGGAAATCACCGGGATCAAAGTGAATCATCAGCTCCTCGGCGAGCGCGAGGTCGTGCAGGCGGTCCAGACGCAGATGCAGACCAACCGCAATCTCTACGACGCCTACATCAACGATTCAGACCTCATTGGCACCCATTCGCGTCTGCAGCTCGCGGTCAATCTGACCGACTGGATGGCTGGCGAGGGCAAGGACGTGACCTTGCCAACCCTCGACGTCGACGACTTCATCGGCAAGTCCTTCACCACCGGGCCGGACGGCAAGCTTTATCAGCTTCCCGATCAGCAATTCGCGAACCTCTATTGGTTCCGCTACGACTGGTTCAACCGGGAGGACCTCAAGAAGCAGTTCAAGGCAAAGTACGGCTACGACCTTGGCGTTCCAGTCAACTGGTCGGCCTATGAGGACATCGCCAACTTCTTCACCAACGACGTGAAGGAGATCGACGGCGTTCGCGTGTACGGCCACATGGACTACGGCAAGCGTGCTCCGGACCTAGGCTGGCGTATGACCGATGCGTGGCTTGCCATGGCCGGTTCCACCTCGCCGGGCCTGCCGAACGGCCGGCCGATTGACGAGTGGGGCATTCGCATGGAGGAAGGTTCCTGCAATCCTCAGGGCGCGTCGGTGACGCGTGGCGGCGGCGCCAACGGACCGGCTTCGGTGTACGCCATTCGCAAGTGGTACGAGTGGTTGCGGCAGTACGCCCCTCCGGGTGCGGCCGACCTCGACTTCTATCAGTCTCTGCCGGCGCTCAGTCAGGGCAACGTCGCACAGCAGATCTTCTGGTACACCGCCTTCACCGCCAACATGGTCTCGCCGAGAAGCGAGGGCAACAACACGGTTGACGCCGACGGCAACGTGCTATGGCGGATGGCCCCCTCCCCGCATGAACCTTATTGGAAGGACGGCATGAAGCTCGGCTACCAAGACGCAGGTTCGTGGACGCTGTTCAAGTCGACCCCAGTCGACCGTCGCAAGGCGGCTTGGCTCTATGCCCAGTTCACCGTTTCAAAGACCGTGGACGTGAAGAAGAGCCATGTCGGGCTGACGATCATCCGCGACAGCACCATCCGGCATAAGTCGTTCACCGATCGCGCGCCGAAACTCGGGGGTCTGGTCGAGTTCTACCGCTCTCCGGATCGCGTGCTGTGGTCGCCCACCGGCATCAACGTCCCCGACTATCCGAAGCTTGCGCAGATCTGGTGGCAGCAAATCGGCGATGTCAACTCGGGCGCATTCACGCCGCAACAGGCCATGGATCGGCTCGCTGCCGAGATGGACCAGATCATGGCGCGCATGCAGGCGGCCGATGAGAAGGCCAACGTCTATGGTGGCTGCGGACCGCGCCTCAATGAAGAAAAGGATCCGTCCGAATGGCTGGGCAGGGAGGATGGCCCGGCGGCAAAGCTTGCAAACGAGAAACCCAAGGGCGAAACCATCGCCTATGACGAGCTCGTCAAGCGTTGGACGATGGCGCAATAGCGCGCAACGCCGACAGCATTCCGGGGCGTACGAGCGCGTGCGCCCCGGAAGGAAATCTGTGACAATGGCCTGAAAGGACGCGGCTAAACGGCGATGTCTCTTGAGTTGAAGAATGTGACCAAGCGGGTCGGCGCCGAGACTTACCTGCACGAGACCAATCTCGTCTTGGCAGACGGGACGTTCAACACGCTGCTTGGGCCGACGCTATCGGGAAAGACGACGCTGATGCACTTGATGGCCGGGCTGGACCGGCCGACCTCGGGCGAAATTTGGTTCCGCGGCAAGAACGTAACCGGTGTTTCCGTCCAACGGCGCAACGTCTCGATGGTCTATCAGCAATTCATTAATTATCCGAATTTCACCGTCTATGAGAACATTGCTTCGCCATTGCGCGTGGCCAAGATGGCAAAGGCCGAGATTGAGAAGCGCGTCGAAAGCGTGGCGGAGCTCCTGCGCCTGACACCGATGCTGCAGCGGCGGCCGAGCGAACTTTCAGGCGGTCAGCAGCAACGCACGGCGATCGCAAGGACGCTTGTCAAGGATTCCGATCTCATCCTGCTTGACGAGCCCCTCGCAAATCTCGACTATAAGCTGCGTGAGGAACTGCGCGACGAGCTGCCCAAGTTTTTCACCGGCCGTGAATGCATCGTCGTTTACGCTACCACCGAGCCCGGAGAGGCCCTGCTCTTTGGTGGCTATACGGCGACCTTGCATGCCGGAAGGATCACCCAGTTTGGCCCGACCGCCGATGTCTATCGCAAGCCGTCGGACCTTGTCAGCGCTCGCGTGTTTTCCGACCCCCCCATTAACACGGCCATCGTCACCAAACGCGGCAAAAACGTGCTGATCGGTGACAAGATCGAGCTCCCGATCGGAAAGGCGGCCGGGGCGATACCGGACGGGCAGTATACCCTAGGCATCCGACCGCATCACATTACACCGACATCGCCCGGCGAAGATGCCGCCATTATCAAGGGCAACGTGCTGATCGCCGAGCTGAGTGGATCGGATAGTGCGCTGCACTTTGATCTCGACGGCCAAACATGGGTCTCGCAATCGCGAGGCATTCACCCGTTTCAAGTCGGCGCCACGGCCAAGCTCTATGTCGATATGAACCACGCCTTTTATTTCGACATGGACCATCGCCGCGTCGAAGGGACTGAGTGATGGCGACGATCAAGCTGGAGGATCTGCGCCACAGCTACGTGGCCGAACCGCGGAGCGATGAGGATTGGGCGGTCAAGCGGCTGACGCTCGAGTGGGCGGACGGTGGCGCCTACGCGCTGCTTGGGCCGTCCGGCTGCGGCAAGACAACGATGCTCAATCTGATGTCGGGCCTGCTCCGGCCGACCGAGGGCCGCATCCTGTTCGACGGCCGCGACGTCACCGACGCTTCGCCGGAGCAGCGTAACATCGCTCAAGTTTTTCAGTTTCCCGTCATCTACGATACCATGACGGTCTACGACAATTTGGCGTTTCCTCTGCGCAATCGTGGAGTCGGCGCCCACGACGTCGATGAGCGTGTGCGCGAGATCGCCCAAATGCTCGAACTGGAGGCGATGCTCAACACACGTGCCTCCGGTCTGACCGCCGACGGCAAGCAGAAGATTTCTCTCGGCCGCGGTCTCGTCCGCTCCGATGTCAACGTCATCATGTTCGACGAACCGCTGACCGTGATCGACCCCCATCTCAAATGGGTGCTGCGCTCCAAGCTCAAGGAGCTGCACCAGAGGATTCGGCGCACGATGATCTACGTGACCCACGACCAAACCGAGGCACTTACCTTCGCCGATCAAGTCGTGGTGATGAATGAGGGCGAAATCGTTCAGGTCGGGACGCCAGTCGAGCTGTTCGAAAGGCCCGGCCACACTTTCGTTGGCTACTTTATCGGCTCGCCCGGCATGAACGTGCTGCCATGCGAGGTCAGTGACGGCAAGTTCGCCTTCGCGGGCCAGGAGATCGAAGCCGCCAATGCCGGGGCCTATCGCGGCAATGGAGGTGTCTTGGAGCTTGGCGTGCGGCCGGAATTCGTCACTTTTGCCGCCGACGGCATTCCAGTTGACATAGTCAAGGTTTTCGAAGCCGGCCCGCACCGTATCGCCGAAACCGTGCATGCGGGCCACGTCATCAAGGTCCTGGTTCCGGAGGGCAGGCCTATTCCGGATGACGGGGCGCGCCTGCGCTTTGATCCAGCGCACACGCAGATCTACCAGGACGGCTGGATTGTGACTTGATGACCAGGACTGTCACCAATCGGGGTTGGCTGTTCGTCCTGCCAGTGGTCGCGCTGGTGGCGTTCAATGCCATCATTCCGCTGATGACCGTCGTCAATTTCTCGGTCCAGGAAACATTCGGCGACAACATCTTTTTCTGGTCCGGTTTGCAGTGGTTCGAGCAGGTTCTCAATTCCGACCGCTTCCACGCGGCACTGCTGCGCCAGATGGTCTTCACCGGGACCATTCTGCTGATCGAGGTCCCTCTCGGACTGACGATCGCGCTGGCCATGCCGCGCCAAGGGCCGTGGGTCTCGGTGTGCC
>DATIPL010000811.1:0-4454 GCA_035471965.1 Gammaproteobacteria bacterium | reverse complement strand
GGTTCCGCCGATGCCGTAGATGGACGTCAGCGAGACCCATGCGTGTTTGCGATCCGGTACGTTTACGCCGGCAATTCGAGCCATGTCACTCAGCCTCTAGCATGTTGCGTTTGATTTCGGCGCGCACAGCGTTCTTTGCATCAGGCCAATCAGCCTTGCTTTTGCTTGTGGCGCGCGTTCTTGCAGATGATCCGCACGACCCCGCGCCGCCGGATTATCTTGCAGTGGCGGCACATCTTTTTTACGGAAGCACGAACTTTCATCTCGGTATCCTCTTTGCTACGTGCCCCTACCTGGGCACGCCGGCCCGGCCATAGCCCTTGAGATTGGCCTTCTTCAGAAGCCCCTCATACTGGTGCGACATCATGTGCGCCTGCACCTGGGCCATGAAATCCATGGTCACGATGACGATAATCAGCAGCGATGTGCCGCCGAAGTAAAAGGGCACATTCCATTGCAGGATCAAGAACTCCGGCAGCAGACACACCGCGGTAATATAGCCGGCGCCCCACAGCGTCAGCCGGGTCATGACCGTATCGATATAGCGGGCCGTCTGGTCACCCGGACGGATTCCGGGAATAAACGCGCCGGACTTTTTCAGATTCTCGGCCGTGTCCTTGGGATCGAACACCAGCGCCGTGTAGAAAAAGCAGAAAAAGATGATCGCACCCGCGTAAAACATCACGTAGAGAGGCTGACCCGGGGACAGCGTGGTCGAAAGGTCTCTCAGCCAGGTCATTCCCTCGGCGCTTCCGAACCAGCCGCCCAGGGTTGCCGGGAACAGGATGATGCTGGAGGCGAAGATCGGCGGTATGACGCCCGCCATGTTGAGCTTGAGCGGCAGATGACTGCTCTGGCCGGCGTACATGCGCCGTCCCACCTGGCGCTTGGCATAGTTCACCGTGATTCGCCTTTGGCCGCGCTCGACGAAGACCACGAATCCGGTGACCGCCAGCGCGAGCACCAGGATCAGCATCACCAGCAGCACGTGAAGCTCGCCGGTTCGGGCAAGCTCCAGTGTTCCGCCGATAGCGGACGGCAGCCCGGCGACGATACCGGCAAATATGATGATTGAGATGCCGTTGCCGATGCCTCGCTCGCTGATCTGCTCACCGAGCCACATCAGAAACACCGTTCCTGTCACCAGGGTGGAGACCGCGGTAATGCGGAATCCCCAGCCCGGATCGATGACGATCGGCAGACCGCCGGCGCGCTGGCTCTCCAAGGCAATGGCCACGCCGAGCGCCTGAAAGGTGGCGAGGAAAACGGTGCCATAGCGGGTATAGCGCGTAATCTTCCGTCGTCCCGCCTCGCCTTCCTTGCGCAATTCCTTCAGTCTCGGCTCCACGTGACTCAGGAGCTGAATGATAATGGCGGCGGAAATATACGGCATGATGCCGATGGCAAAGATGGAAAAACGCTCAAGCGCGCCGCCCGAGAACATGTTGAACATGTCCAGAATGGTGCCCCGCTGCTGGTCGAACAGTATTTCCAGGGTTACCGGATCGATGCCGGGCACGGGAATAAAGGTGCCGACGCGGAAGACCAGCAGCGCGCCGAGAACGAACAGCAGGCGCTGCCTGAGTTCCACCGAGGGTCCACCCGTCGGCGTCGCCGCTGCGTTTTTCGTTTTCTTGGCCATTGCGTTCAGCTTTGGACCTTGCCCCCGGCCGCTTCGATGGCGGCGCGGGCGCCCCGGGTCACGATGACGTCTTTGACGACCACAGCCCGCTCGAGTTTTCCCCCGGCGATAATTTTCACCCGCTGGGCGCGCCGGGCGACCAGCTTCGCCGCCTTGAGCATTTCGAGGTCCACCGTGTCCTCCTTCAGCGACGCCAGCTTGCCCACTCTGAGCTCAGCGCTGAAACGGCCTTTTCGGGAGCTGAAGCCGAACTTGGGCAAGCGGCGGTGGAGCGGCATCTGACCACCCTCGAATCCGCGCGCCGAGCCCCCTCCGGCACGGGCTTTCTGGCCTTTATGGCCTCGCCCGCCAGTCTTTCCGTCACCCGATGCGGTGCCGCGGCCAACGCGCTTGGCTTTGCGCCTGGACCCGGGAGCAGGATGGAGATCATTGAAGCGCACGGTTACTGACCCTCCACATCCAGCATATAACGAATTCTGTTGATCATGCCGCGCGTGCACGGCGTGTCCTCGATCTCAACGGTCTGATGACGGCGTCTCAAGCCCAGGCCGATCGCGCAGGCCCGATGGGACGCCAATCTGCCGTGGACACTCTTGGTAAGCGTCACTTTGAGTCGCCGCGCCTCCGCTTCGGGACCGGGGCTCTTGGCCGCCGCTTTTGCAGCCGGGGCCGCTGCGGCCTGTCCCTCGGTCATGGCGTCGGTTTTCTCCGCCGCTTTCGCCGAGCGCTTCCTCGCCTGCGCTTTTTTCCCCGGAGTCCTCTTCGCGGCAGCCTTCTTGGCAGTCTTGGCGACTGCTTTCTTGCGCGTGCGGGGCTCGGCCTTCTTGGCCGTCTTGGCCTTCGTTTTCTTTTTTGCCGCCATGCTTCAGCCTCGAATCTCTTCCAGCGTCTTGCCACGCTTTCCGGCGATGGCATTCGGATCGGTCATCTCGCTCAATCCCTTGATTGTGGCTCGGACCACGTTCACCGGGTTCGGAGAGCCGATGCACTTTGCCAGCACGTCGCGGACCCCCAGCACCTCGAACACGGCGCGCATCGGCCCACCGGCGATAATGCCGGTGCCTTGCGAAGCCGGCTGCATATAAACCTTGGCGGCGCCATGGCGGGCGGTTATGGCGTAATGCAGGGTCTCGTCCCTGAGCGCCACCCGGACCATATTCTTGCGTGCGCTTTCCATTGCCTTCTGGATTGCGGCCGGCACCTCGCGGGCCTTGCCCTTGCCCATACCGACGCGCCCCTTGCCGTCACCCACGACCGTCAGCGCCGTGAAGCCGAACAGGCGCCCGCCTTTGACCACCTTGGCAACACGGTTGATGTTGACGAGCTTCTCTAAAAGTTCGTCGTCTCCGCTGGATGCTTGAAAGTTCGCCATAATCCTTTTCCACATGGAACGCCGCCCCTGGGCGGCGAACCGTTCAGAATTTCAGTCCGCCTTCCCGCGCGCTGTCGGCCAGTGCCTTAATGCGACCGTGATACTTGTATCCGGAGCGGTCGAATGCCACCTGCTCGATGCCGGCCGATTTTGCCCGTTCGGCGATGAGCCGTCCGACCACCTTCGCCGCCGAGATGTTGCCGCCGTTACCGAGCTCCTTTCTGGCTTCCCTGTCGACCGTAGACGCGCTCACCAGCACTCGAGCACCATCGGGCTCGGTAATCTGCGCATAGATATGCCTCGGCGTGCGGTGTACGCACAGCCGGCGTTGCCGCAGTTCCCGGATCTTGATCCGGGTACGTTTCGCCCTTCTCTGCCTTGCAGGTTTCTTTTTCATGCCCGCGCCTACTTCTTCTTTGCTTCCTTTCGAGCGACGTTTTCGTCCGAGTACCTCACCCCCTTGCCCTTGTACGGCTCGGGCGGTCTGAACCCTCGAATCTTTGCTGCCACCTGTCCCACCAGCTGCTTGTCGAATCCGCGCACAACAATTTCCGTCTGACTCGGGGTTTCGATCTGAGTCCCTTCCGGCAGGGGGAAATCGATTGGGTGCGAGTAGCCGAGCGTCAGGTTCAGAGACTTGCCCTGCATCTGCGCCCGATAGCCCACGCCGACGAGAGTCAGCCGCTTCTCAAAGCCTTCAGACACGCCGACCACCATGCCGTTGAGGATGGATCGCGCGGTGCCCGCCAGAGCCACGGCTCCGGGCCCGATTTCCTGGGGCTTGCAGTAAACCGTGCCGTCCTCCTGCGACAAGGTCACGTGCTTTGGAAGCCTGTAGCTGAGCGACCCCTTGGGCCCCTTGACATTGACGGATGGCCCCTGCAGGGAGATCTCCACACCCTTCGGGAGCGAAATCGGCGCGTTGGCAATTCTGGACATCGCGTGTCTCCGCTACGCCACGTAACAAATCACTTCGCCGCCATACCCCGCCGCCCGCGCAGCGCGGTCAGTCATCACTCCGTGGGAGGTGGAGATGATGGCAATACCGAGCCCGCCGAGCACCGATGGGAGCTTGTCCTTGCTCCTGTAGATGCGAAGACCCGGACGGCTCACTCGCTGGAGCCGATCGATCACCGGCTTTCCCTCGAAGTACTTCAACACGACATAAAGCTCCTGCTTGTCCTCCACGCTCTCGACCGTGAAGTCCTTGATGTAGCCCTCGCTCTTCAGAACCTCGGCAATGGCGCGCTTTTCTTTCGACAAAGGCATGGCGACACGCACCTTACCTGCCGCCAGACCGTTTCGGATCCGGGTCAACATGTCGGAAATAGGGTCCTGCATGCTCATTTAATTTGTCGCCTTCTCTTTGCTTACGCGGCCGTTAGGACCGTTACGGTATTCAAATCCTTCACTGAACCTCGAATGTCGAAGATCGGAAGA
>DATIPL010000810.1:0-2688 GCA_035471965.1 Gammaproteobacteria bacterium | reverse complement strand
GTCGTTCAAGGCAGCCCATATCCCGATGGGGATCCCGATGGCGGCGGCAAACAGCACCGAGATCCCGCAAAGATAAATCGAGATCATGGATTTTTCCCAGTTGCCCGTCACCGCGATGAACAGGGCGAGCGCCGCGGTGATCAGCGCCAGGCGCCAGCCGCCGAGCTGAAAGCCGGCGAGCGCTATCAATCCGGTGACCGCAATCCAGGGCAGCTGCAGCAGAAACCGCTTTACCGGGATGAGGAAGTTGAGCAGCAGCCACGACTTGACCGCATCGAGCTCGTCAAAAAAGTTGATGTTCACCCACGAGACGACATCGTTCCAGAAGGGACCCGTCGTGATTGTCAGCTGTTCCGGCAGTAAGCGCAGAGCATCGACGAGCAGGCCGAGCCCGGTGGTCACTAAGATGACCGACAGCGCTACGACCAGGTGGGGATGACGCTTGAGCCAGCTTGCGTGTTGCTCCCGGTGCCCCGGCGGCGGCTGATCGGCGAAGGCCTGGCTCAGCCGGTCCAGCGCAATGGCGAGGAGGGTGATGGCGAGACCCGCCTCGACGCCCTGACCGAACTGCAGCCGTTTCAGAGAGGACAAAACGTCGAAACCGAGTCCGCCGGCGCCGATCATCGAGGCGATGATCACCATGTTGAGCGATAACATGATCACCTGGTTGACCCCCACCATCAGCGTCGGGCGCGCCGACGGGATCTGCACCCGCCAAAGTAGCTGCCTGCGCGTGCAGCCGGCCATGCGACCGAACTCGACGATCTCCGTGGGCACCAGCTTCAGCGCCAGCATGGTGCATCGAACCATGGGCGGCGTGGCATAGATGATGGTGGCGATCATCGCCGCCACCGGACCGAAGCCGAACAGAAACAGCACCGGCACCAGATAGGCAAACACCGGCACCGTCTGCATCAGGTCGAGAACCGGGGTAATGGCGGCCTCCACCCGGACGCTGCGGAAGCCCCAGATTCCAACCAGCAGCCCGGCGCTTACACCGATGGGCACGGCAATGATGATGGAGGACAGGGTCACCATGGCGCTGTCCCACTGGCCGAACACCGCCAGATAAAGGAAACAGCTGCCGGTGAGCGCCGCCAGACCCCAGTTGCGCGCCAGATGCCCGAGGATCACGGCCAGCGCAACGATTCCGAGCCAGGACAGGCGCGGCAAACGCAGCACCTCGTCCTCGCCGAGCTCAATTCCGAACCCTGCGGCCAGCAGCCCCTGGGCCGCGGCCAGTGGCCAGTGCAGCAGCCAGGAGACGGACCGGGTCAGCTCCTTGAACGTGAACAGGCCCAGATCGAAATCGTCCACCAGCCACTTCATGAAGTCGCTGACCCAGAATCGTAAAGGCACGTTCCATTCCCGCGGATACTGCCAGGCCCACGGCCAGTAATCCCGGAAGGCGTACAGCAGCACGGTCGCAATGAGCCCCGCGGTCCAGGCGACGAGCCAGGGGTGATTGCGCCTTGTGGCGAGCGTTCCGATGCTCGCAAGCGCGGTGCTCACGAGGAAGGACTCCTGCCGACCAAGACGGCCAGCACGGTGTTCCGGCTCAGCCGTCCAACCGTGTTGCCGTCGTCATCGACCACGGCAACGTCGCCGTTCGCAGCCACCACCTGCTCCGAAACCTCCGCGATTTTGGAATGCATCGAGACCCGCCCGCTGAGACTTTCGCGACCTTGAAGCGGGTCCATGATGGCGCCCGTGGTGAGCACCTTGGCTCTCGGGATGTCGCGGGTGAATTCGGCCACGTAATCGCTGGCGGGATTGAGCACCAGCGCTTCCGGCGCACCGATCTGAATGATCTCGCCGTCTTTCATGATAGCGATGCGATCGGCCAGGCGAATGGCCTCATCGAAGTCGTGGGTGATGAAAACGATGGTTTTTTGAAGCATGCTCTGCAGGCGCAGGAACTCGTCCTGCATTTCCCTGCGAATGAGGGGGTCGAGGGCGGAGAACGGTTCGTCCAGCAACCAGATCTCCGGCTCCACCGCCAGCGAGCGGGCGATGCCGACGCGCTGCTGCTGTCCCCCGGACAGCTCACGCGGATAGTAGCGCTCCCGCCCTTTGAGCCCCACCAGCTCGATGACCTCCAGCGCCCGCGCTTCGCGTTTGCCTCGCTCGACGCCCTGAACGTGAAGCGGAAACGCCACGTTGCCGAGTACGGTGAGGTGGGGCAGCAGGGCAAAGTGCTGAAACACCATGCCCATCTTGTGTCTGCGGATTTCGGTGAGCTCGCGCTCCGAAGCCTCGAGCAGATTCCTGTTTTCGAAGATGACTTTGCCGGCGGTAGGCTCGATCAGGCGCGACATGCATCTGACCAGGGTGGACTTTCCCGATCCGGAAAGTCCCATGATGACGAAGATCTCGCCGTCAGCGACGTCGAAGCTCGCGTCGCGCACGGCGCCGATGAGGCCCGCGCGCTGAACCGCGTCCGGGCTCGGTGCGCCGCCGTGTTGCGAGAGAAAGCTTTCGGCATCGTCGCCGAACAGTTTCCATACGCCCCTGCAGGAAATCTTCGAGCTGTCGTCCGGCGTGAGTTGAGTGGAAACTTCGGCCGACGAGATCGATTCGGTCGTCGCCATTGAAAAGCATCAATTCCAGGAAACGGCCGCCGGAGCCTATGCGCACCGGCGGCCGTGAAGTCTGAACCCGTCGATCAGCTACATCTGGTCCACTTGG
>DATIPL010000809.1:0-3995 GCA_035471965.1 Gammaproteobacteria bacterium | reverse complement strand
GTATCTGGAACGTTGACTGCGCCCGGCTCTTTCGCCGCTCGGAGCGCGGCGCAGATCAGTCCGGCGGCCAGAATCCGCGAACAGCGGCCACGCCCTGGGCGCCGTGGGCCCAGGCGGTTTCCGCGTCCTGTGGTCCGAGTCCCCCCAAGGCGTAGACCGGTAGACGCGCCGCCTCGGCCAGGGGTCGAAAGCCATCCCAACCGAGCGGCGGCGCTTTTCCCTGCCCGGGCGTTGCATTGACCGGCGAGAGCAGCGCGAAGTCGGCGCCGATACGCGCCGCATGCTCGAGCTCGAAGGCGTCGTGGCATGATGCGCCTACCCAGAAAGATCGGTTCAGCGGTCGTGACGAGAGCGACCTGAGACGCGCGCTGGTGAGGTGGACCCCATCGGCGCCGACGGCGACAGCCAGCTGCGGGTCGCCGTTGAGGATCAGCTGGGCGTCGTTGCTCTGGCAGATTCTTGCCGCCGCGCGGGCGAGCGCGGCAAAGGTGTGTTGATCGAGCTCGTGGGCCCGAAGCTGCACCAGACTGATGTTTCCCGCGGTTAATCTGTCCAGTTTTTCAAGAAAAGGCTCGAACGCGCCAGAAGGGGCGGGGGTGATTGCGTGACACTCCGGCAAACGCACCGCCGCGACGACAGGCACGTCGGCGGCGGGAAAATCGCGCCCGGGCAGCACCTCCGGAGACACCCAGTCGATTTCCTGATTCTCCAGGCCTCGGGGGTCCCCCCTCCAGGAGGTCACCTTCCACACGTCCAGCAGCACGTTTCGATCGCGGTACTCGTGAGGCACCCGTATGAGCGGCCGGGCATTTTCAACCAGCACCCCGAGTTCCTCATCGACCTCCCGGCGCAGCGCGGATTGAACGTCCTCCCCCGAATCGACCTTGCCTCCGGGAAATTCCCATAACCCACCCTGGTGCGCATCAGTGGCGCGCCTCGACAGCAACACCCGACCTTCGGCGTCCGTCAGCACGGCGGCGGCGACGTGGACGGGGTCGATTCGGGTCTTGGTGGACGTCTGCATTACGAGGTGGCGCCGACCTGGACGGCGTTGCTGCGAATATCGAATATCGAATATCGAATACCGGAAAGGGTCAATTTAAGCCTGTTGCCAAGTTCCGACATTCGACATTCGACATCCTTTTTATCCTTGTCAGGTCCGATACTCGGCATTGATACGAACGTAATCATAGGACAAATCACAGGTCCACACCGTCGCGCAGGCGCTGCCTCGACCGAGGCGGATGCAGACGTCGATATCCTGTGCCGACATGGCGCGCTTGCCGTCTTCCTCGCGGTAGCCGGCCGCCAGGGCGCCGCCTTCGGCCACTTTCACGCCACCGATTTCGATGCCGACGGCGTTCAGATTCAAATCATCGATATCCGCGCGGCCGACGGCGGCGAGGATACGGCCCCAGTTGGGATCGCTGGCGAACATTGCCGTCTTCACCAGAGGAGAATGCGCTACGGTGTAGGCGACGCATGCGCATTCCGCTTCGCTTTTCCCCTCCTTTACGGTGAGGGTGACGAGCTTGGTAGCCCCCTCGCCGTCGCGCACGATAGCTTGCGCCAGATAGGTGCACACTTCGCCCACCGCGCCTGCGAGCGCCGCCCCATCGGCGTCTTCAAGTGACTCAATCGCAGGCTCGCCGCTCCCGCCGGTGGCGATGAGCACACATGCGTCGTTTGTCGACGTATCGCCGTCCACCGTGATGCGATTGAATGATTCATCGACCGCGTGGCGCAGACATTCCTTCAGCGTCGGCGACGAAACTTTCGCATCGGTGGCGACGAAAGCCAGCATGGTCGCCATATCGGGCCGGATCATGCCGGATCCCTTTGCAATTCCGGTGACCACGCATCGCCGACCGCCGCAGGTGAATTCGACCGATCGTCCCTTTGCGACCGTATCGGTCGTGACGATGGTGCGTGCCGCATCGAGCCAGCCGTCAGCCTTCAGATCATCCAGCGCCTGCTGAATCGCAGCAGGAAACAGAGACGCGTCCAGTCGCTCTCCCACCACGCCGGTGGAAAACGGCAACACTTCACCGGCCTCGCAGCCGGCGAGCTCGGCGACCGATGCACAGCAGGCACGGGCGTCGTCGAGTCCTGCCGAACCGGTGCCGGCGTTGGCGTTACCGGCGTTGATCAGAAGATAAGAAGCGCGGCCGGCGCGCAAATTTGCCTCCGCCACGGTCACCGGCGCTGCGCGAAAGGCATTACGGGTGAAAGTCGCCGCCACCTCGGCGCCCTTGGCCAGCTCGATCAGGGCGAGGTCGTTTCTCGGTCGGACGCGATTCCCCAGAGCCGCGCAGCCGAGACGAACGCCGGAGACGGGCTCGAGGCTCTCCGGCGCCTTGAGTCCGACCGCCATCGACGCTCACAGCGCCCGGGATTCGAACTTCGCCGAAGACCGGCGCAGAGCAGAACCCCACCTTCGGTCGATCATGACGCCAGTCTGCCGTGACATTGCTTGTACTTCTTTCCCGAACCGCAGGGACAGGGTTCGTTGCGCCCTACTTTCCTTCCCTGTCGCACGAAGGGCATCCTCGGTTCTTCTTCCGCTGCGGATCGGGACGCGCCCAGGGGTTGAGGCGCAGCGGCCGGCCCGGGGGGGGCGCGTTCGGCGACTTCGGGCCGGGGGGGCTCGTCACTCGCTGAAGGCGCATCCTCGTGAACGAACTTGATTGGCGCCGTCCGGCGGCGCTGTTCTTCCACCGCTTCCACGTCGCGACCACCCCGCACCTGGATCTTCGACAACAGCCCGACCAGATCGTATTTGACCCGCTCGGTCATCGACTGGAACATCTCGAAAGCTTCTCGCTTGTATTCCTGTTTCGGATTTTTCTGCGCGTATCCCCGCAGGTGGATACCCTGGCGCAGATGGTCCATGGCGGCGAGGTGCTCCTTCCACGCGCTGTCGAGAATATTCAACAGCATCGCCTTTTCGAAATGCCGCATGGTCTCCGGGCTTGCCTGCTGCTCCTTGAGCTTGTACGCGTCGGTGAGTTTCTGAAGGATGCGCTCGCGAAGCGGTTCTTCATGCAGGTCATCCTCGTCCTCGAGCCATTTTGCAATCGGCAGACGAAGACCGAATTCTCTTTCCACGGCCTCTTCGAGGCCGGATATATCCCACTGCTCGTCGAGGCTTTGCGGCGGGATATAGGTATCGATGACCTCGTTGACCACGTCCTGGCGAATGGCTTCCACGCGATCCGAGACGTCCTCCGTCGCCATCAGCTCGTTGCGCAACGAGTACACCTCTTTGCGCTGGTCGTTGGCAACGTCATCGTATTCCAGCAGGTTCTTTCGAATGTCGAAGTTTCGACTTTCGACCTTACGCTGCGCGTTCTCGATCGCTTTGGTGACCCATCGATGCTCGATGGCCTCGCCGCGCTGCATCCCGAGCTTCTGCATGATGGCCGACACGCGCTCGGAGGCGAAAATCCGCATCAGGTCGTCTTCCAGGGACAAATAGAAGCGGCTGGAGCCTACGTCACCCTGGCGCCCGGAGCGTCCCCGCAGCTGATTGTCGATGCGCCTCGATTCGTGCCGCTCGGTGCCGATGATGTGCAGACCGCCGGCGGCGAGTACGGCGTCGTGACGCTTTTTCCAGTCAGCGCGCAGCTGAACCTTATCTTCCTCGCCGGGCTCCGCCAGCGCATCCAGCTCCGCAGCCAGGTTTCCGCCAAGAACAATGTCCGTGCCCCGGCCCGCCATGTTGGTGGCGATGGTCACCGTGCCCGGCCGGCCGGCGTGCATGATGATCTCGGCTTCCCGCGCGTGCTGCTTGGCATTGAGCACCTGGTGCGGAATGTCGAGCTTGTTCAGCAGTCCGGAGAGATACTCCGATGTCTCGATAGAGGTGGTGCCCACCAGCACCGGCTGACCTCTTTTGCGGCAGTCGCGAATGTCGTCGATGATGGCCTCGAACTTCTCCTCCCGGGTGAGAAAAACGAGGTCGGGGCGGTCCTCCCGGATCATCGGCATGTGGG
>DATIPL010000808.1:0-3578 GCA_035471965.1 Gammaproteobacteria bacterium | reverse complement strand
GAGCAGCCGGGAAAACTCCGGCGTTCCGGCAATGATCGTCCCGTTGGTCAGATCGATCTCGAGCATCTTTTGCACCAGACCAAAGAGCAGATTGTCGCCGCTGGCCACGACCCAGTTGAAAACCAACATCATCATCGCGGTCGCTGTAAGGTAGCGGTGCTTCATTATCTGATTGAAAGCTCCCTCGTTAACGGGCGCGGCCGGCTCGTGCCAGCGATTCTGGGTGGTCTGGGACGGGTGTCCATAGGCACCGCGTCGGTCGGCGCGCGTCGCAAGCCATATGGCTACAGCCAGTGGCAGCAGGCTCAGCAAGATGAGATCGAACGCCTCCAGCCATTCGAGCCGCACCATGCGTTCGCCAATCCAGGAGCCGACCACGGCGCCGGACGCCGCGCCTACCGCGATCAGAGGAAATAGTCGCCGCCCACGCTCGATCCCGTAGAGATCGGACGCGAATGCCCAGAATTGCGCAACGAGTCCGACGCTGAATATCCCTACAAAAAGATAGAAAACGACACCCGCGTAAGGTACTCGATCCGTGATAAAACCCGGCTGCAGCAGCCAGAACCCGAGCAGAATACATATAAAAAAATAACCTACGCGGGTAATCAGTTTGCGACGGTTTATAAGCGTCGCGAGGCGCGCGTAGATCGGAACCATCAAGAGCAGCAACACCGTCTGCCCGAAAGCGGAGTATGCTTTGACCTCCAGCTTGGTCAGGCCCTGGATCACAGAAACAGACAGCCAGCCTTCGCGAACGGGCTTGATAAGATAATAGGCGGTGAGAATGAGAAAGATGCTGGCGAGCAGCATCAGGCTGGTGGCGCCTTCCTCCGGCTTGATGCGCGTGAAGGCGCGAAGCGCGCGTTCCAGAGGAGAGAGAGCGGGGCCGTTTTCTGAACTGCCGGACTTCATTAATCTGTATGCTCGTAATTGTGCGGGTGACTCGATAACCAGAACCTATTGGTCGAAATGAACAGGTCCAGGGGCAAAGCGAGCGCGAATTCGATCATAATGGCGAAATTTCCGCAACGGCATTTCGCGGGAGGCACATTGCCGGGGAACCGGGCATTACTTCTTGGACTTTTGGCTATTTTGTTCCTGCTCGACTTTCCGATCCAGGCGGCGCCCCTGGATCCGCCGTCGCCGGAGGCGCTGCGGGAAGCTCGGGCTCTGGTCGCGGAGATGAAGGGATCGGAACGGGGTCCGTATTCGCGCCTACGCTGGTTCTGCAATGACGGCACCGTCCAGCCGCCGGTCGCATTCGCCTGCCGGGATCGCGGTGGCGGTCGACAGCATGCCGAGTACTCTCCCGCCCGACGACGCCTCGCCGATCTGGGCTGGTCTGTGGGCACGATCTTTGCCGCGCTGGAATGGAGCGAGTTGTGGCAATCCGAGGAACGGCAGCTGCGTCTGCGGGAGCTACCGCTGGAGCGGTATCTGATCGACGTGGACGACGGCTGGGTGCTGCGCCGCGCGCAGTTCTACCGTGGTCGCGTTCAGATTGAGGACGAAGAACGGGCGGGACGCGGCCTTCTGCTGCGACTCATGGAACAAGTCGAATGGATCAGCGGACACTTTCTTTTGATTCGCGAGATCACCCGGATCATTCCTCACGGCACAGGTGAAGACCTCACTCGGCATATCCGCCACGCAGCTCAGGGCATCGCTGAAAAGGATAAAAGTTTCGAGCGACTTCGCGTGGAGACGCACTCGTCGCCTTCCGCCGCCACCGCGGAACGCATCCGGACCTGGGCTTCGGCTCGGGGGCGGGACGCGGGGCTTGCGCGGGAAGCCAACGCCCTTGGGAGTGAGCTTGATCGACTCTACGGGAGCACAGGCCGCGCGGAACGCCTGGCCGATGCGATTAAAAGGCTGGCGCGCTTTCGGCTCGCCAAGCCTTTTGCCGCGCGACTCAGCGCGGTCAACGGCGAGAATCAGCTTGTAAGGCTCAAGCGCCTGAGCGCGACCATGCGCGAGATGCGCGATTTAATCATCAATCGCGCGAGCACGCCTGCCTTACGACTGGAGTTGTTTGATTTGCTTAGAGAACTGGAGGCGGAAGTCCGAGTTTTGAGCAGCGAGGTCGTGTCCGGCAGGGAGCTATCCAGGTCTGTTCTGTTTTCAATCGCGGCTGTATTGACGGACGCGGCGTACGGGGCCGGTATGCTGTCGAATGGCGAGCACGCGGCGATCATGGCCGCGGTAACGTTTCCCGCAGGCGACAAATCGGTAGATCTCGATGAGTATGTTCGCCGCGCACGATCGCTCAATCTGGTAAACACCTGGGCGGTCGGATCCGTTCGTTATGCGTTCGCGGAAGCGCTGGTTCGATACGCGGCGCTCGAGCCGCGCTCGGCGCACTTCGTCGACGATCTGCTTAGAAGTTCGGTGTTGTTGCCTCTGGCGGAAATCAGCGGACAGCTTTTATCTGATGCCCAGCGTCTGGCCGGCGTCCAGCGGCAGTTTTTCGGCAAGCCGGTTACCGACCTGCTGGCATTGAACCCGGGCATGGCGCGCGGACCCCTGCGCGTGGTCACGGACAGTGAGATGTCGATTCACCCGCTGCCGGTGAAGCGCGGTGACATTGTCGTTCTTCCCGAGGCGGTGGCCGAGCTGCCCCCGGTGTCGGGCATTCTAACGGTGGGCGAAAGCAACCCCCTTTCTCACGTTCAGCTTCTGGCGAGAAATTTCGGTATCCCGAATCTCTCCATAACACCAGCGCTGCACCGCGTGCTCAAAGAACAAGCGGGTGACCATGTGGTGGTGGCCGCGGGCAGCGACGGGTCGGTTTTCATCGGCTCAGAGGGCGAAGCCGGGCTGACCACAAGTCACTTTGCGTCAGCCGCGGAAGAAAAGCTCGACGTGCCGCTGCCCGATCTTTCCTTTGGTCGACCGATTCCTTTGGCGGACCTCAATCGATCGCTTTCCGGCCGCCTCGTGGGCCCCAAGGCGGCCAACCTCGGCGAGCTCAATCTGCTCTTTCCCGGTCGCGTCGCCGCCGCTATCGCATTGCCTTTCGGTGCCTTTCATGAGCAGACCAGCGGCAGTAAAGACGCGCCCCGGGAGCGCCTGGACCTGGCCTACGATCAGTTTCGCACAGGACGAATCGGCGCCGATGCGCTTTCTTCGGAGCTCGAATCGATCCGTCAATCCATCGCCGCGCTCGAAGTGCGGGATCCGCTTAAATCCACTTTGCTCGGGATGATGTCCGAGCAGTTCGGTCCGCCCGGCACGTACGGCGTCTTTATTCGCTCGGACACCAATGTCGAGGATCTGCCGGGCTTTACCGGAGCGGGTCTCTCATTGACCCTGCCCCACGTGGTGGGGATAGACGCGCAGCTTGCAGGCATACCTAAAGTCTGGGCGTCGGTGTTGAGCCCGCGCGCCATTGCCTGGCGTTCCAACCTGCTCAAGCGCCCGGAATCCATATATGCGTCGGTGCTGCTGATGAAGAGCGTGCCGGCGGACAAGTCCGGGGTGCTGGTGACGACGGATTTGGCCAATCGACGCGCGGGTCTGACGGTTTCCACCGCCTGGGGTGTGGGCGGAGCGGTGGCGGGGGAGACCACAGAGAC
>DATIPL010000807.1:0-2472 GCA_035471965.1 Gammaproteobacteria bacterium | reverse complement strand
GCATCAGCGCTCATGCTCGACGACTGCTGCTTCGGCGCCACCGGTTTGGGACCGTAGTCCTGGCGCCAGGCTTGCCAGATGAGCAGCGAGACCACCGCCAGGGCGATGACCAGGAGCGTGCGAACTTGCTCGATGGGCAAGGTGAGTTACTCCGTTTCAGTGGGCCCGGCGGGAGCGCCATTCATCGGCGGATATTCCGTCACGCTGCGGAAAAAATCTCTCAGCGCTCATGCCTCTTCGCCGGCTCTCTTTTCTGCCAGCCGCAGTTCATCCCAGAGTCTGATCCAGTTGGCATCCAGGGCCTTGCGCAGCGCGACGTTCTCCGCGCGGGAAATGCCCGGACGACTGATCACCACCACGTCCAATCCGGTCAACTTGCGGGCGTTCAGCCTGAAGCTTTCTCTGACGATACGTTTTATCCGGTTGCGTTCGACCGCCGATGCCACGTGCTTTCTCGCCACGGCGAGACCGAGGCGAGGCGTTCGCACCGTCCGACGGCGCGCCCGAATGGTCACATAGTCATTTGAAATTTTCAGGCCGCTTTGAAATACACGCCGAATGTCCCTCGCCCGGGACAAACGCATCGCGCGACCAAAGCGCTCGCGGACGCGATGGCGTTCCAACGCATCAGGCGCTCAGGCTGGCCCTGCCCTTGCGTCGCCTGGCCTTGATGACCTGTCTGCCGGCCTGTGTGGCCATGCGCGCGCGAAAGCCATGGCGTCGCTTCCGCTTGAGCCTGCTTGGCTGAAAAGGTCTTTTCATGCTACGCCCCTGTCATCCGGCTTGACCCGCCCTGCTCAACTGCGGTTACCAGAGAAAAGCGCGGATGCTACGTCTTAACCCTTTCGGCTGTCAAACCGCGGCCGCCGCGCCGCGCCGCCCTAGAATGTGCAAATAAGCAACCTTAGGATTGAATCAAAACTCGGATCGAATTCTGGTTGCGATTCGGGCGTTGTGATCGACTCGAATCAATTACTTGCATTGTTCTACCGTGCCCGGGAAATCAACAGAAGCATATCGGCCAAGCGTTTCATTCAGCAATCAAGGAGGTTCCACCGTGCATTTGAGGGGTATACACTTTCAGCCTTTCAATGCTCTCTCGCGGTTGTAACAGGGAGGACCGCTGAGTGGTTCCCACTTTATGGAAAAAATGCCTCGACCGACTCGAGGGAGAGCTCTCACCACAGCAGTTCAATACCTGGATTCGTCCCCTTCACGCCGTAGAGGACGGCGAGTGTCTGCGTCTGCTCGCGCCCAACCAGTTCGTTCGCGACTGGGTCAACGAACATCTGGCGGGCAGAATCTCGGAAGTTTTTTCTCGGGTAAATAACTGCGAGCGCGCCGACGTCATCGTCCAGGTAGGCAGTCGGCAGCCCGAGCCGATTCAGACCGGTGCAACCGCGATGCCTGCCGCGGAGCTGTATCGTATTGCCCACCCCGGTCAGGCAGCCGCGGTTCAGCGGAGGGCGACCGGCGTGAGGCCCGGTTTCACTTTCGAAGCCTTTGTCGAGGGTAAATCAAATCAGCTCGCGCGCGCCGCTTCGATGCAGGTGGCGGAAAATCCAGGCAGCGCATATAACCCGTTGTTTATTTATGGCGGCGTCGGGCTCGGCAAGACCCATCTCATGCACGCCATTGGTAACGCCATCCTCGAGCACAAACCGCAGGCCAACGTGGTCTACCTGCATTCGGAGCGCTTCGTCGCCCACATGGTTAATGCGCTGCAGCACAACACCATCAACGAATTCAAGCGCCTTTACCGCTCCGTGGACGCGCTGCTCATAGACGATATTCAGTTTTTTGCCGGCAAGGAACGATCGCAGGAGGAATTCTTCCACACTTTCAACGCCCTGCTCGAGGACCAGCAGCAAATCGTAATGACCTGTGATCGATACCCGAAGGAAGTCGACGGGCTGGAAGAGCGGCTCAAATCACGCTTCGGTTGGGGACTGACGGTATCCATCGAGCCTCCGGAGCTGGAAACCCGCGTCGCGATATTGCGCATGAAGGCCGGTCTGAGTGCCGCGGAGGTGCCTAATGACGTGGCCTTTTTCATTGCTCAGCGGATTCGCGCCAATGTACGCGAGCTGGAGGGCGCGCTGCGCCGGGTGATCGCCAACTCTCACTTCACCGGTCGTGCGATCACGCTCGAGCTGGCGAAGGAAGCGCTGAAGGACCTGCTGGCGCTTCAGGACAAGCTGGTCACAATTGAGAACATCCAGAAGACGGTCGCCCAGTATTACAAGATCCGGGTGGCCGATCTGATCTCCAAGCGCCGCACGCGCTCCATTGCCAGACCGAGGCAGATGGCGATGGCCCTGGCCAAGGAGCTGACCAACCACAGTCTTCCGGAAATCGGCGACGCTTTCGGCGGGCGCGATCACACAACGGTATTGCACGCCTGAAGGAAAATTGCCGAGCTCAAGGAAAACGATGTCTCGATTGACGAAGAGCATGCAATCCTGTTGAGAA
>DATIPL010000806.1:0-1514 GCA_035471965.1 Gammaproteobacteria bacterium | reverse complement strand
CCGTCGTCGAAAAGGCTGGTGCGAATTTTCGGCTCTGTTATTGAGCCAGCGACCGCAGATCTGGACGCCCTGATTGCCGATGGTGATCAGCGCCGCACGATAAGATCGAAGCCGGTCGGTGACGATCGTCGCAGGTCGGCCATAGCGCTTCATCAAACGCTTCAGGAATTTGAGAGCAGCCTTGCGATCCCGCCGTTTCGAAGCGAAGACCTCCAGCACCTCACCTTCCTGATCGACAGCGCGCCAGAGATAATGATTGATGCCGTTGATCCGGACGAACACCTCGTCGACGTGCCACCGCCAATGCGTATCGTTCCTGTTCCGGATCCGTCGCTTCCTGATTTCCGCTGCAAACATCGGGCCGAAGCGGTTCCACCAAAACCGAACGGTTTCGTGGCAAATATCAATGCCTCGCTCAAACAGGATATCCTCGACCTGCCGAAGCGACAGTGGATAACGGATGTACATCATCACCGTAAGGCGGATCACCTCCGGCGATGAGTTGAAACAGCGGAACGGATTCTTCATCCGCCGAGGCTACCGGCGCCACGGAACAGGCTCAAGCCGATTACGTCTGATGGTGTGGACGGCCCCGACCTCCGGCATCGCGATGTGCCATGTTGGAGCTGTGAAGAACCAACAACGGAAGGAGCCGTCCGAGATGAATGTTACAACCATTGGGATCGATCTGGCCAAGTCGGTGTTCCAGCTTCACGGCGTGGATAGTGAGGGCGCGGTGGTGTTCCGCCGCAAACTTCGACGGTCCGCCGTGCTGGATTTTCTGCGTGATCTTCCGCCCTGCCTTGTCGGACTGGAGGCGTGTGCGACGGCGCACTTCTGGGGCCGAGAGATCGGTGCGCTGGGCCACGACGTACGGCTGATCCCGCCGGCCTATGTGAAACCCTATGTCAAACGGCAGAAGAACGACGCGGCGGATGCCGAGGCGATCTGCGAAGCGGTGACGCGACCGAACATGCGCTTCGTGCCGATCAAAAGCGCCGAGCGTCAGGGTGTTCTGATGCTGCACCGGACCCGCGATCTGCTGATGCGCCAGCGCACCATGATACTCAACGCGGTGCGTGGCCATCTGGCGGAGTTCGGCATCATCACAGCGCAGGGTCCGCACAAAATTCTGAGCCTGATTCAGGCGATTGAAGCTGGCGACGGACCGAACCTGCCACCGATGGCGCGGGCGGCCTTCGATAGCCTGACAACCCAGCTCGACACTCTGACCGGCGAAGTCAGGACGCTGGAACGCCAGCTGCTCGCCTGGCACCGGGCCGACGAGACCAGCCGGCGGCTCGAGACTATCCCCGGCGTGGGAATCATTACCGCTACGGCTCTGGCGGCCAGCGTGCCGGATCCGGCAGTCTTTCGGAGCGGCCGTCAGTTCGCGGCCTTCCTCGGCCTCGTGCCGCGCCAGAGTTCGTCGGGCGGCAAGGAGCGTCTCGGGCGGATATCGAAGATGGGCGACGGCTATCTGCGCCGACTGCTGGTCGTCGGCGCCACCTCGG
>DATIPL010000805.1:0-1764 GCA_035471965.1 Gammaproteobacteria bacterium | reverse complement strand
TCTGGGCCCGGTAGCCGCGCGGGCGCGCACGCTCGAGCTACTCGACCAGGTCGGAATCCAGGATCCGGAGACGCGCCTCCTCAGCTACCCGCACCAGCTCTCCGGCGGCCAGCGCCAGCGGGTGATGATCGCCATGGCGCTCGCCAACGAGCCCGATCTCCTGATCGCCGACGAACCGACCACGGCGCTCGACGTCACGGTCCAGGCCCAGATACTGTCCCTGCTCATGGAGCTTAAGCAGGAGCTTGGCATGGCGCTCCTCCTTATTACCCATGATCTCGGCATCGTCCGGCACATGGCCGACCGGGTGTATGTCATGACCGACGGCCGAATCGTCGAGGAAGGCCCGACAACCCAGGTGTTCGACGCGCCCCGGCACGAATACACGCGCCACCTCCTCGCCGCCGAGCCCAAAGGCAAGCCCGATCGTCCGTTCGAAACAGAGCCGGTGATCATGGAAGGGGAAGACCTCAAGGTCTGGTTTCCCATCAAGCGCGGCATCTTCCAGCGCACGGTGGATCACGTCAAAGCGGTGGATGGCATTTCCGTGAAAATACGCGCGGGACGGACCCTCGGCGTCGTCGGCGAATCGGGTTCGGGCAAAACAACCCTCGGCCTCGCTCTTCTCAGGCTGGAGCAATCACGGGGCTCGATCGCCTTCGACGATGAACGTCTCGACGGCAAGAGTGAACGCGACGTGCGGCCGCTCAGGCGTGAGATGCAGATCGTCTTCCAGGATCCCTATTCCTCGCTCAGCCCGCGTATGTCCATCGGCCAGATCGTCGGCGAGGGCCTCAAGGTCCACGACATCGCGCCCGATGCCGGCGGCCGCGAGGAACTGATCGATCAGGCGCTGACCGAAGTCGGCCTCGATCCCGCGGCCAAGGACCGCTATCCCCACGAATTTTCCGGCGGCCAGCGCCAGCGCATCTCCATCGCCCGGGCGCTGGCGCTGAAGCCCAAGCTGATCGTCCTGGATGAGCCGACATCGGCGCTCGACATGTCCGTCCAGGCGCAGATCGTCGATCTGCTGAGGGAGCTTCAGGAGCGCCACGGGCTGGCCTACATGTTCATCAGCCACGACCTCAAGGTGGTGCGGGCACTTGCAGACGAAGTGCTGGTGATGAAGGATGGCAAGGCAGTGGAATACGGGCCGGCGGCCGACGTCTTCGACAACCCAAAGACGGCCTACACCAAGGCGCTGATGGCCGCCGCCTTCGAACTCACCGTCGCAGACGACGACACCGTCCGGCAATAGGTACGCGTTTCCCCATGACGATCCTGATTCTGTCCCGTTCGAGAGCCGCCGACCGCTGGGCCGATGCGCTCGCAAAGACGCTGCCCGACGAGGAAATCCGCAAAGAGTCCGGCCACCAAGACAGGGCGAATGTGGAGTTTGCCGTGGTGTGGAAGCCGCCGCCCGGCCGGCTCAAAGACTATCCCGATCTCAAGGCGATCTTTTCCATCGGCGCCGGCGTCGATCACGTCTTTTCAGACCCCGATCTGCCGCCGGATGTGCCCATCGTCCGGCTGATCGACCCGACGCTCACCACCCAGATGACCGAGTACGTGGTCATGAACGTGCTCTGGTATCACCGGGAAATGGACGATTACGCCGCCCTGCAGGCGGCGGAGACCTGGCGGCACCTGCACCCGCCGGTCACCCCGGAGCGCCGGGTGGGGATCATGGGGCTTGGCGTGTTGGGCGAGGCGGCGGCAGAGGCGCTTGCCTCCTTCGGTTTCTCCCTCAACGGCTGGACGCGG
>DATIPL010000804.1:0-1999 GCA_035471965.1 Gammaproteobacteria bacterium | reverse complement strand
GTCGGTTACATCATCATTTCCACTGACCGCGGGCTTTGCGGCGGCCTGAACAGCAACCTGTTCCGTTCGCTGATTCGGGACATGGATAAATGGCGAAACAAGAGTGTCGAGATCGACGTATGCTGCGTCGGTAACAAAGCCGCCATGTTTTTCAAACGGTTCGGGGCGAACATCGTCGCTTCTGCGACCCATCTAGGCGATGCGCCCGCGATTGCCGACCTCATCGGCACCATCAAGGTCATGCTTGACGCTTACAACGAGGAGAGAATCGACCGCCTGTTCCTCGCCTTCAATAATTTCGTCAATTCGATGACGCAGGAGCCCGTTATCGAGCAGCTGCTGCCGAGAGAGGCCTCCGAGGAAGAGGAGGTCAAGCACTACTGGGACTACATCTACGAACCCGACGCAAAAGAGGCGCTTGACCAGCTGATGACCCGCTACGTGGAGTCCCTCGTTTACCAGGCGGTAGTGGAGAACGGCGCCAGCGAGCAGGCGGCGCGCATGGTGGCGATGAAGGCGGCTTCGGATAACGCCGGGAATCTGATCGATGAGCTGCAGCTCGCTTATAACAAGGCACGTCAGGCGGCGATTACCCAGGAGCTTGCCGAAATCGTCGGCGGCGCGGCTGCGGTATAGGCAGGGAATCGATCGCGTCACGCATCACGGATTAAACGCAAAGAAGCAAGAGGACTTCATCCATGAGTTCCGGAAATATTGTCCAAATCATCGGCGCCGTCGTCGACGTGCAGTTTCCCAGAGACTCGGTTCCGAAGATTTATGACGCGCTCAAGGTCGAGAACGGGCTCACGCTGGAAGTACAGCAGCAGATCGGCGACGGCGTCGTGCGTACCATCGCCATGGGCTCCAGCGACGGCCTGAAACGAGGCGTGAAGGTGGATAACAGCGGCGCGCCCATATCCGTTCCGGTGGGCGAGAAGACACTGGGACGCATCATGGACGTGCTGGGGGAACCGGTGGACGGCAAGGGCAAGGTGGAGGCCAAAGAATCCTGGCCCATTCACCGCAAGGCTCCAGAATACGTCGATCAGGCCACGGAGGTCGATATTCTGGAAACGGGCATCAAGGTCATCGACCTCATCTGCCCGTTCAACAAAGGCGGCAAAATCGGTCTCTTCGGCGGCGCCGGCGTGGGCAAAACGGTTGCGCTGATGGAGTTGATAAGAAACATCGCGGCCGAGCACAGCGGCTATTCGGTGTTCGCGGGCGTGGGAGAGCGCACTCGAGAGGGCAACGACTTCTACCACGAGATGAAGGAATCAAAGGTTATCGACCAGGTGTCGCTGGTGTACGGGCAGATGAACGAGCCGCCGGGAAACCGCCTTCGTGTCGGGCTGACGGGTCTTACTATGGCCGAGTTCTTCCGCGAGGAAGGGCGGGACGTGCTGTTTTTCGTGGATAACATTTATCGGTATACCCTGGCCGGCACGGAATGTTCGGCGTTGCTCGGACGCATGCCCTCGGCGGTGGGATACCAACCGACGTTGGCGGAAGAGATGGGCGTGCTGCAAGAGCGCATCACGTCCACCAAGACCGGGTCGATCACCTCGATTCAGGCGGTCTACGTGCCCGCCGACGATCTCACCGATCCCTCGCCGGCCACGACCTTTGCCCACCTGGACGCCACGCTGGTGCTTTCGCGGCAGATTGCCGAGCTTGGCATCTACCCGGCAGTGGACCCGCTGGACTCCACCAGCCGTCAGCTGGATCCGCTGGTGGTGGGCGAAGAGCACTACCAGACCGCCCGCCAGGTGCAGGGGATCCTGCAGCGATACAAGGAGCTTCGTGACATCATCGCCATTCTCGGCATGGACGAGCTTTCCGACGAGGACAAGCTGGCGGTGGCGCGGGCGCGCAAGATTCAGCGCTTTTTGTCACAGCCGTTCTTCGTCGCTGAAGTGTTCACCGGGTCGAAGGGAAAATATGTCTCACTCAAAGACACCATCGAAGGTTTCAAGGCGATTGCCGACGGCGAAATGGA
>DATIPL010000803.1:0-3242 GCA_035471965.1 Gammaproteobacteria bacterium | reverse complement strand
GAAGGACAGAAACAATCGATCTCCCACCACCTCCGAGACCGGCAGGTTGTACTCGAAGGAGTACCCGAAATCCCCCCGCAGCATGCCTCCGAGCCACACCAGGTACTGTTCCACCAGCGACCGGTCGAGACCGTACTGCTGTCTCAGGAAATCGATCTTCTCGCGGCTGATTTTCTCGCCCTGGGCTTCGAGCTCAGCGATGTAGCTGCTCAGATAGTCGCCTTCTGGAAGCTGAATAATGACGAAGATCAGCGCGCTGATGACGAGCAGCGTCGGCACCATCACCATCAATCGTCTGATCAGGTAATGGAGCATCGGTCGCGTTCCAGGGGTGACGCGTGGCGCGTGACGAGTGACGCGAAAGGAGTGATTCGTAACCGGTGACCGGCGATTGGAAGCATCCGGCTCGCGTCGACCGTCCCCGCATACCACATACGACGAACGACGTCATTTCTTCCTCGATTCCGGCCGGTGCAAAAGATTTCGCCGGGATTTTTCGTGTTCACTTTCCTACTTCGCTTCGAACCAGAATGTGTCCGGCCTGTAGATGCCGAAATGTGCGCCGGGCTCCCAGTTATAGACGCCCTTGTGCGGCACGTTGCGCAGGATCTTGTTTACCACCACCGGCTGAGGGACCGCGGCGACCAGGCCGATGGTGAAAACCTGGTTGGCAAAAATCTCCAGCATGCGGTGCCAGACCGCTTCCCGCTCCTTTCTGCTCGAGGCTCGCAGCCAAAGCTCGTTGAGTGCAAGCAGCTCTTTTGCCTTCGGCAGGTCCACCGGCTCTCCGACCATGCCGTGGGACTCGACGTATTGACCCCACATGGGCCACTGCAGCTGATTTTGGCTGCTGGGCGCCAGCTCCTCGGGGCTCATGTTTGCAGTCGGCAGGCCGTTCTCCAGCCCGCCCCAGACCGAAACCAGCGTGCTGCCTGCGAAGATCCGATTTCGAAACACCTCCCTCTGCAGCGGCTTGGAGTACAGCTTGATACCCGCCCGGAGCCAGCTGTCGTGGATCAGCTCCAAAACGTCCGTCTGCTCGGTGTCCTCGCCGGCGGTCTCGACGATTATCACCATGGGCCGGCCATCGGGAAGGACGCGAACGCCGTCGTCGTTGCGCTCCTCGAGCCCGAGCTCGTCCAGAAGCGCGTTGGCTGCCTTTAGATCGAACTGACTCCACAGCTCGCGATAGCGCGGCCTGAAAAGGGGCGAGTCCTCGTGGACGGTGTTGTTTCCCTGGGTTGCGAGGCCGTAATAAATCACCTGGTTGATTTCCCGCCGATTTATGGCGAGCGACAATGCGCGACGAAACCGCACGTCTCGCATCAGCGCTCTCCACACCGGGTCCTCCACGTTGAGGTTGGGAAAGAGCGCCATGTGAGCGCCCTTGGTCGTCTGCCAGAGGCGCACCTGGTTGTGAGTGCGCTTCTCGCTCTCTTTCAGGAAGGTGTAATCGCTGAAGCTCAGGTGACGCGCCTGAAGATCGGACTCTCCAGCGCCGGTCTTTGCCGGAATCAGCTTGCCGTCAACGATGGTCATCGCCACGCGATCGATGTAAGGGAGCTGCCGGCCCTCTGCGTCAACGCGATGAAAAAACGGATTGCGCTCGAACACGAAGCGCGTCGAAGGCGGGCTGGTGACGAGCATCCAGGGCTGTAGCGTCGGGAGATCCGGATTCTCGTTCTTATAGGGGTGGAATTTTTTTGTATGAATCGCTACCCAGTTTCGCTGACCCTTGCTTTTCGCCTTGGCATCCAGGGCTTCCCGGTCGCCATAACGAGGATGATACCGCCGCAGGTAGTGCGACGGAGCGTAAATGTACTCGGGCCGGGTGCCCGCCAGCGACGGCAGAAAAAACGGATTCGGACTGGACCAGGAGTATCGGACCGTGTGTGTATCGATGACCTCGAATCTCGGCGACTCGCCGCGCACTGTCAGCGCCGGGGGGAGTCCGAATGGAGACAGCTCCTCGTTGTTGGCGATGTCTTCCCAGAAGTAGCGGAAGTCCTCCGCGGTAAACGGATGGCCGTCGGACCAGCGGTGTCCTTTTCTCAGACGCAGGGTGAATATGCGGCCTTCCTGCTCTTCCACCGATTCGAGAATATCCGGAACGATCTCCAGGCTTCGATCATAGGCCACCAGGCGCGCATAGCCGTAGACCACCATCATCCGTACATCTTTGCTGCGCCCCATCAAGAGCCTGAGCGAGCCGCCGTAACGTCCAGGAACGCTGTCGTCGCCTTCGAAGCGAACCACGCCGGGTGATTCGGGCAGGCGACTCTCCACCGGCGGCAGCTCGCCTCGCTGCACCTTGCCGGCAAGCTCCGGCGATTCCGACCAGGTCACCGACCTGACGGGAAGCGCGGTCGTCATCAGGACCGCGCAGTAACAGAGCAGCGCGATGAATCGACTCATGGCCTTTGGTACTCGATGACGAGGCAGGGCCGGGCGGCGTCGGAGCTTCGTGCGCTTTACGCTTCTTGGTTCCCGCGGCGCCGCGCTAGAAGCGGCTAAAATACTGGCACTCGGCGGCCAAATCCAGCCTCTTCGGCCGTCATCGATACGCTGACGAGATTCTTCCTCGCCGGCTGATCGGGTGTCGATCATACCGATGGCGTCCATCGGTCGGCGCCCCGAGGTGAAATCGACTGCTCGGCTTACGTGCGCTTAGCGCGTCAAGAAATCTCCTCTTTTTCAAACACCAGCGACGACGGGCTCGAGCGCAACCGAGCCCACTCCCTGAGCGATCGATCATTGCAGGCTCGATCGAACGTCGTTCATATGGGTGATTCGTGGACTTCGGAGCTCGCGCGAACGTAGTGTCCTTGACCAAGATGATGAAGTGACGGGCGTCGCTCCAGGCCCAGGGTGAACGGCTCCGGCCACGCCATCGGATTGGATACCCGTCCCTCCATCAGAGCCGTCAGGTCCAGCTTCTTGTCCAGCTCAGCGCGCGGCACCGCGGCAAGCAGCGCCTTGGTATACGGATGCACGGGATGACGGAACAACATTTCCCGCGGCGCGATTTCGACGATGCTGCCCGCGCACATCACCGCGATTCGGTCGGCCATGTAATCCACCACCGCCAGGTTATGGGAGATGAACAGATAGGTCAGCCCGAACTCGCTCTGCAAATCCTTGAGCAGATTGAGAACCTGCGCCTGAACCGAGACGTCGAGAGCCGAAACCGGCTCATCGCAAATGAGCAGATTCGGATGTAACGCGAGCGCACGCGCGATCCC
>DATIPL010000802.1:0-4476 GCA_035471965.1 Gammaproteobacteria bacterium | reverse complement strand
GCCCCCCTACACCTCGCTTCAGTTCGATAAGGATCTCAATCGTTAGGCCCGACCCATCGCCTCCGGCCGGCGCGAATGCGCAGACGGCGAGATCCGGCCAACTCCGTTCCCGTGGGAAAAATTACTGCGGAACCTCGGGCTTCCAGGTATAGCCCCTGGCCTCGAGGCACATTTCGTACAGGTAGGGGTCGAGCCGCGGAGACGATGAGCTGTAATGCCGCGAACGGGCCCAATGATAGTCACGCCAGTGGAACGCCGGGTACGGCACCCACTCGACGTAATAGGTCGCATCCCGCGTGCATTCGTAATTGTCCCGCTTCCACTGCGCCTCCGTGGTGTCGGCCCGCACCCACTGGCCTTTTTCCTCGAGCGCGCATCCGGCGAGGAGCAGGACCGCGGCGCAAACGATCTTCGAGGCATGCTTCGGCATCGGAGCTCCGCAGACGACTAAGCCTCGGTAAAGTAAGCCTTGGTGTTCATGTGAACCGACGCGCTGTCGAGCAGCTCGGAGACCTCCCACCATCTGGCCTCGGAATGCTGGCCGTCGAGCACGATTCGGGCCGCTCGATCCAGGCGGCACTGATACGCCAGCACCACGTAATGAGTGCTGACATCGTCCGCGCCGAAAAAGTTGTCCTCGTAGAGGTGCTCGAATACGCCGAGGAGCCTCGCTTGTTTGAGCTCGAGCGGATGACCGAGTTCCGTGCCCGAAATCCGCTCGAAGGCTTCCGCCAGGCGTTCGTTCTTGCGTATGCTGCCTCCGGGGACGAACCAGTACCCTTTCGCCGGCCGATTCGTCCGTTTGCCCAGAAGCACCTGACCGGCTTCATTGCGGACAATCAGATCGATGGACACCAGGGGTGCGGACGCGACTACGCTGAGAAAGTTTCTGTCTGCCACGCGGCTGAAGCTCGCTGCTGTCTCGATACGGTTGCTGCGGGGAAAAGCCGGAGGCCGACTCGACGCGAGGTGTCGCGAAGTCGACGACACCGCCGCCGCGGGGGTTCATCCGGGCGCGGTCGAGCGTAGCCTCTGAGGCTCGGTCCGCGGATCGAGGCGGGACCCCGGATCCCTGGCGGCCGAGCCGCTCCGACGCCGGTCCCCTCTCCGGGCGCCCCCGGCGTCAGGCGGCCGCCGGATGCCAGCCGGCGTCGGCCCACAAGGCGCCGCTGACCGCCTGATTCGAAATCATGAAGCAGATGGCGTCGGCGATTTCTTCCGGTCGAATCAGCCGGCCGAGCTGCGTTTCCGGCAGCACGTGCTTCTGCAGGAACTCGTCGCCGAGCGCGCCGAGGATGGGCGTATCGGTGAAACCGGGATGAATGACGCCGCAGCGTACGCCGTGAAAGATCGCTTCCTTCATCAGCGTCGCCGCCGCGCCTTCCAGGCCCGCCTTGGTGGAGGCATAGGATATCTGACCTTTGTTCCCTTGTGAGGCCACCGAGCCGATGAAAATGATCGCGCCTTGAATTTCCTCGTCCGGTCCCCAGCGCTTCAGGTTGTTCTGATGACGGTACTCCGCCATGCGCGCCACCGTCTCTATCGCCCAGTAAACCGGCGCGATGAGGTTGACCTCGGTCACCTGACGAAACATCTCGACCGGGTACATCTCGACCCGGCCGGAAGACCGGTTGACCTTCACCGCCAGGGAGTCGCGCACGATGCCCGCCGCCGGAACACAGATATTGACCATCTGATGCTGCGTGCAGATCGCGTCGAAAACTTCGCTGCGAAACTCGCTGCTGGTGACGTCGCCCTGGAAAGCGCGGCCCGGATCCCCCTCGAACTGCTGGTTGATCGCGTCCGCAGCGTCGATGACGTCCGGGCTCAAATCCACCATGGCGATGCATTTCGCCCCCCGGCGGGCCAGCTCCTTGCACACGGCGTTGCCGATGCCGCTGGCGGCACCCGTAATTACCGCTACTTTGTCCTTGATTTCCATCGCTTAGCCTCCACGACACTGATTCATTGCCAGCTCGAGGGTTGGGCACCGGCCCCGTAACATCCCTTTAGCGGCGTATAAGCAATTGTGGCCAATAACATTGTGCAGCGCAACATCCAGTTTCCCGGCGGCTGACGGAGATCAATCCGGCGCCCCGCCCGTGGTCACGGCAGACGGCGACCGGATCACGGGATCGGCACCCACGCAGGGCGGATTCGGCCGGGAATCCGTCTTCCCTCGGTTCGAAGGGCAGCACTTCAGGATAAAAAGCCGCCGGTCGCGGTCCGGTCGGCGTGGATGGCGACGGTCGGCAATCCCCGATCGAAGTTTACGGACTTGAAAACGGAGTTCCCGGATAACCGAATCCGGTCATCAATTTTCCGTGCCGCACCCGGACGTCGCTGAGTGCCTCCCGGTTTACGTTCCAAGCGCGGGGTGTATCGCTGCTCACCGCAACCCGACGACGGCAACGCGGCGGCCGGATCCACGGCCAGGCGAAGGGTCATCCGGCCTCCACATCCCCGGGGACAACCCGGAACGCATTGTGCAAGTTTTATCGCAACGGCTCGAAACAATCCGGCGCCGCGACGCTGTGCGGATCGATTGGACATGCAGCCGGAGGCGGAATAGTTTGTCAGTGTGTGAGAATAGACGGCGTCGAGAGCTCAGTTGATCGATAACTTCCGGGATTGATCCCTTGAACGTTAATGTGCCCCGGGTTCGAACCGGATATCGTGCAGGAGGGGAGATTCCGAGCTCGAAAGCGGCCGATAGGAGGCTTACCTTTCCCCCGGCCCATCCGGAATTCAATCGCTCCTGAACTCTGAAATTCCCCGTTCCGCATGAAGAGTCGAATCGTACAGGTCACCGATCCCCATCTTTTCCGGGATCCGGATGGCGTCCTGGCCGGAGTGCCGACGTGGAAGACGTTTCGCGCCGTGCTGCGGAAAATCGAAGCCCGGCACAATGATTTCGACTATCTGATCCTCACCGGCGACCTGGCCCAGGACGAAAAGCTCGAGACGTATTACATGCTGCGCGAGGTATTGGGCGATTGGCTGGAGCGCTGCCGGATTATCCCCGGCAATCACGACGACCCGGCCAAACTGAGACAAGCATTTCCCGAGCTGTTCCCGCAACGGGATGGACCGCTCACCTTCTCGCTGTCGACCGGCGGCTGGAACATTATTGGCCTCGATTCCCACCTCCCGGGCGAGACCAAGGGCCGCGTCGGTGCCGACCAGCTCCGGTGGCTCAGAGACGAGCTTGCAAAAGATTCGAGCTCGCCGACCCTGCTGTTCGTCCATCATCCTCCCATTCCTATCAAGGTCGAGTGGCTGGACGAGATCGGGCTGGAAGGCGCTTTCGGTCTGATCGATCTCATCGAGGCCTCACCGCAGATCAAGGTGATCGCTGCGGGTCACGTGCACCAGGAGTTCAGGGGCAGAATCGGTGCGGCGGCGGTCTACACCACGCCCTCTACCTGCGTGCAGTTCAGCGCCCGCAGCGAGAAGTCGTTCGACACCAGCGCTGCAGGCTATCGGACGTTCCAACTCGGCGACGAGCATCACACGGAGGTGCACAGACTGTCGGAAGCGGTACTCGCGGAGGGGACATACTGAATCTCCAGGTGATCGATTCTGCGCCCGACTTCCGTCGAGGCATCCGGAACTCGACGGTGAGACCAGTCGGTCCCTTCTACTGCGTGTCGTATCGACCCGCTGTCACTGCCCGAATATCTGAAAGTACTGCAACGCCTCCTGAAAGAATCGCGGCGAGCAGATCAATGCCTGCACCACCGTGAGTTCGGCGTATTCGTATCCCGGCCTGAAGAAAACCCTTCCCGAGATCACGCCTCTCGAACGGTCGTACGTCGAGGCGACCGGTCGGAAGGACTTGTCGTTCCATTCCAGGATCTGAAGATTCTTGACTTCACCATCGAACGCGATCCCGCCGACATACAAGCTCACGTCAACGTAGCCGGACTCGGAGAGCTCGCCCGTAAAGCCGAGTCTGTAGGTGACGACGGGCCAGCCCGGCTCGTACCCTCCAGGACGCGCGGGCATTCCGCTCTTCACCTCCAGAGAGACCCGGCCCGGTTTCGCGACGTCGCGGAAAGCGGCCCAGGCGACGCCGCCGAAATCCACCGAGGCGAAGCGTCCAGCTTCGATTTTCTGAACGGCGACCTGCGGAACCTTCCAGTCGAGCGTTATCGCGTTGATGGCGCCAACAACCTTCGACAGGACCGCCGGTGAACCCGGGATCGACCGCCTCCGTGCCTCGTCGCCAACGGCCTTTTCTGCAGCTTCGGCCCGGCCCCCGGCGGCTTTCAAACCGTCCAAAGCGTCGAGCACATCGTTTTTAATCGACTCGGTGAAATAACGGCCCGTGGGTGCCGCCTTCAAGCGCGAAGCCAGACCCCCGGCTGACGTTCCGAACCTCCCCGGATCCCTGCGCGTCTCGGCAAGATCGAAAAGCTCGCGATAAAGTGGCGGCAGAATCTCGGGCACCCTGCCGTCGATATCCCTCGACAG